>CAINLT010000369.1 GCA_903850505.1 uncultured Myxococcales bacterium
CATTGTGCAGTTGGCCGAAGGCAAGAACCGCGAGATTCGTCGGCTCGCGGCGGCGGTCGGGTCGGAAGTGCAGAAGCTCAAGCGGATTGCCTACGGCGGCGTGACGTTGGGCGAGCTGCCGGCGGGGCAATGGCGGGATGTCGACCCGTCGGAACTGTGACCGGCGGCGTGGCTACCTGACGACGAACTGAGCCATCACGCGCGCTGACGCCGTCGCACCAGCAGGCTCGCGCACGCAAGCACAAGCGCCCACACGCCCGCAGGCGCGCGCGAACCGGCCGAACAGCCAGCGGTCGTCGTGCCGCCACCAGCGGGCGTCTGGACGACGGGAGCGACGTCCACGGCGCCAATCGCATCCGTCGACTCGGCATCAGGTGCGGCCGCGCCATCGACCGTGTCATCGCCGCCGACATCGGTCGGTCCCGCGTCCGGATCCGGCGTGCTGCAGTCGCCCAGGACTTCGCATGTTGCCTTCTGGATCGCCGCCTGTGCGTCGATCAGGCCAAACCCGTGGTCGTTGTCCGGCGCGCCCGCCTGCGAAGCCGTGCCGGTCAGGTAGCCGATCACCGTCTGCGCGTTCATCGACGGCACCGCCGCCGCCAACAGCACTGCCGCACCCGCCGCCGCCGGAGTCGCCATGCTCGTGCCGTCCTCCGCGAGGTAGTGCGCGACGTCCTTGCCATCCAACTTCAGGCCGTCGTCATCGATCAGCGTCGTGTCGTCCAACTGGATCTGGCTATCCCGCACGGAAATCGTCATCGAACCCGGCGCGAGCAGGTCCGGCTTGCGCACGGCGTCGATCCGCGGACCGCGGCTGGAGAACGTCGCGAGCTGGCCAATCTGGTAATCCGGACCGCTGTCCTGGGCGTTGCCTTGCCAGTCCGTCCACGTCCGTCGCGCCACGATGGCGCCGACCGCCACCGCCAAATCCGCGACTGCTGGCGAATTGACCGTGTACGCCGGGTCGCCGCCCGCGGTGAAGTACGTCGCGACGTTCACATCGTCGATGTAGAGATGCACCGTGGCCGGACTTCCACCCGCAGCATTGCTCAGGGTCACCGTCCACTTCCGCGTCGCACCCGCGGTCACGGACGGCGCCACTTCGTACGCGTGGTAGTCCGTGTTGCGCGCCGAGGTCCAGTGCGAATCGTCCGTCCAGGTCTCCGCCGCGTGCAGCCCCTTGATGCTCACGGTCACGTTGTCGTCGCCCGGCGTCGCATCCCGCCACGCGGCGTTGAACAGCACCGGATCGGTCAGGTCCGTCGTGCCCTGCGAATTGTCGAGCGTCACGTCCACCTGCACGCTCGCGCCCGGCTGCAGCTGCACGGACGTGTGCACGCCGCCGTCCGCCTCATTGCCCGCGCTGATGAACACCGCGGTCGATTGCTTCACCGCCGCGTCGATCGCCTGTTCGGTCGGATCGGCGCCGTCCAATGCCGATCCCAACTCGCCGTAGCTCATCGAGAACACGCGGCAGCCGACCGCCGTCGCGCGGTGAATCGCGCGGATCTCATCGGCGTCGCTGGACGAGCCCGTGGTGTTGTCCGCGACCTTGTAGAAATGCAGTGCAGCGCCAGGTGCGACGCCGCGGTACTTGCCTGCCGACCAATGGCCGTTGCCCACCGCGATCCCGGTGACGTGCGTGCCGTGCTCCGTAATCTTGCTCGTGACGTCTGTGCTCCATTTGCTGACGCTGTTGCCGGTGGTGACGTCGTACGCCTCCGTCGGCGTCGGGATGTCCAGATGCGTCGTGTCGAGGCTGGAATCGGCGATGCAGAGCTTCACGCCCTCGCCGGAGTTGGCTTTGACGCCCACGCCCGCCTGGACCTGCTCCGCGTTGAGCATCTGCCGCACCAGGTCGTTGTTCGGATGCGTGCCAATCTCCACCGTCGTCAGCCGCCGCACCTGAGGCTGCCCCGCGAGCCACGCCACTTGCGCATACGGCACGCGCGCGAGGTGATAGCCCAGCGGGTGATGACCCGGCACGGGCGGAATCCAGAGGTCAGGGTCCAGCGCGATGCCTTGGCGCGTCCACGCCGCCTCCGTCGCCGCGTCGAGCCGCTGCGTCACATAGACCGCCAACTGCTCGGCATCGCGGTCCTTCAGGCCATGCCAGCTCAGCCAACGCTGCCCCGCGCGCTTGGGGCGGTGCGCAGCGAGCACCTTTTGCCGCGCGTGTACGGCGATCCGCGGGTCAACGTAGGCGGTTTGCGGCGCGGCAAAAGCCGGCAGGGCCAAGGTGAGCAGCAGCAGCGGGGAAATGAAGTAACGCATCGCAGGAGCCTCCAGATCAGGCTGTAGGCTGCGCTATTTGGTCAGGTGCGGGAAGTGGATAATGAGTTGGGTTGCCGTCTGGGTCGTCACATTCAGGTGCGCCGCGCCGAGCGCGAGCGTCGCACCGCCGACCGGAACCGCCAACGTCGCCTGATCGCCAGTCAGCACAACAGGTTGTCCGGCAAAAGTCGCGCCTGCGACGCTGCCATCCCAGATGTCCGCGTTCCATTCCAGCGTCATCGCCGCGCCGGGCAGGGCGTCGATGAACGATTGGAGCGCGGCAACGCCCGGCCACAGCCACACTTCGCGGGTCGTGCTCGCGTGCGCCAGATCCAGCCAGCCGGTGCCCGCCGTCACGTCCATCGGCGTGTCCACGTTGTCGGGCAGCAACACCAGCATCGTCCCCGCGGGCACGAACGCCGGAATGTCGCCCAGCGCGGCGTTGACGGTCAGCGGCGTCACGCCGTCGCTCGTCACTTTCGCGCCACCTTGCAGCGGGTACCAATCGCCCTTGGGCAGCGCCACCGTCCGCGACGTCGCGCCCTTGGTCACCACGGGCGCCACGACGATGCTGTCGCCTAGCGTGTACTCGTCCGTCATCGACCAGCCGGGCATGAAGTCCGGCCAGTTCAGCGCCAGTGGCCGCATCAGCGGCATGCCAGTCTGGCTCGCCTGTTGCGCCGCGGCGTACAGGTAGGGCAGCAGCTTCATGTGCAGGTTTGCGTACTTGCGCAAGTGGTCGGTCGATGCGTCGTCGCTCTCCCAATTCCAGTTGGCAAAGGAACTCTTGCCATGGTGCGTGCGCATCACCGGGCTGAACGCGCCCAGCGTCACCCAGCGGAACCACAGCTCCTTGGTCGTCGGCGACTCGGCGAGCGTGCTCATGTAGCCGCCGATGTCGCTGCCAAAATACGGAAAGCCGGTGACGCCCAGGCCGATGCCCATGGGAATTACGCTCGGCAGGCCGTCGCCCAACTGGAAATCCGTCTGCTGGTCGCCAGCCCAGATGACCGAGACCAGCGGCTGCGAATAGAGCCACGCCGAGCGGACAAAGAACAGCCGGTCGACCTTGTCCGTCTGCTTGTCCATCAGCTCCTTGTTGAGCTTCTGGCAATCCACCGCGTAGCGATTGTGGATGAGCCACGGATCTTCCTTGGAGAACGGCAGGATGTCCGTCGGCAGCCACTCGCAGAAGTCCGCCATCCAGCCATCCGCACCCTGGTCGATGCCCTTCTGATAGACGCCCTTGGCCCAGGCCACCGCCTGCGGATTGCTCAAGTCGAGCATCGAGCCGGGAACGAACTTGGCGGTGTCGTAGATGTACGGCGTCCCGTCCGGCTTCTGGATGCTGTAGCCGCTCTTGATGGCTTCATCGTAGATATCAGCGCCTTGCGTCAAGAACGTGTTGTTGTACGTCAAGAATTTGAAGCCCCAGCTGTGGAGATCCGCGCTCAACTTCGGCATGTCGGGATACAGCTTGTCGTCGCTGTTCCAGTCTTCGTCCAGCGTGTAGTCGTCGCTGGTCCGGACGCCGCCGCGCCAGTCTTCGCTCCAAATCGCGCCGACCGGGATGTGCTTCTCGCGCGCCTTCAGCGCCACCCGCCGCACGTTCGCCGAGCCGTAGATCGCGTCCAGCCATGGCGTAAACGCAAAGACCGGCGGCACCGCGGGGCGTCCGGTCGCTTGCGTCAACAGCCGCAGCGTGTCGGGAAGGTCCTTGCCAAAGAAGAACCGCACCTTGAGCTCGCCTTGCCAGTTCTCCAGCCGCACCGCGTCGGTGTCGTCCGAGCACAGGTGGAAGATCGCCCGTGCCGGCGTGTCGAGCATGACCGCGTAGCCCTTGCTGGAGAGGAAGATCGGCATCGGCGAGTGCGTCGTGTGGCGGTTGCCGCTGAAAAACCAGCCGGGATTGTCGCCGTCATTGTCCTGCTTGGAGATGCCGTCCTCGCTGACCCACAGCGGCACGGTCTGGCCGCGGTGGTCGACGTCCCAGCTCTGGCCGCCAAGACCGATGAAGTGCTCATCCTTCTGGCATTTCCACGCGATGCTGGCGCGGTTCATCGTCGGGTCGCTGGCTTTGGCGATGACGGCAATGTCGCTGCGACCGCCGTTCAGCGTGGCGTGGATGTCGAGCGTGCCGATGGTCTTGCCGCTCGCGTCGGCCAGGTTCGCGCTGGCGGGCGCCCAGCCTTTGTCGATGAGCGGCGCGCACGCCTTCAGATCCGTCAGCTTGGAGGCCGCCTGCCATGGCGTGGCGTCGTGCTCGTCGATCTTGAAGCCGCCGTACTTCATCTGGCCATCGGCTTGCGCGCTGCGAAAGGCCACGAACGCGCGCAGCGGATCGGCGGTCGCGCCAAAAGTCTCGATCTTCTGCAGCACCAGCCGCGCCGGATCGGCCTCGATGAGGCCCACTGCGCAGGCACCGCCGAGTGCGCTCCCGTCATCGGTCCCGTCGGCACTGACCGTCGCGTCGTCCGCAGTCGTGTCAGTCGTCTTGGCGTTGCCACAGGCCCCCAGCAGGAGCACAAGCGCGAGATACCAGCGTGTTGTCATGAAACCCTCCGCGCGCAGGGTACCGGCACGGCGGCGGGGTGGCAACGTGTGGGTGACGCGCCGGTGACGACGCCCGGCATTGGAACTCTCCTGCAGCTTCTTCCACCGTTTTGTCACCGTTCGCTGGGCGCCGTGCCAATCGCCCGCCGCTTCGGTACGCTGCGGCGCCATGAAGTTGCCTCCGCACATCTGGTTTCGCCTCTTCTTCGTCGGTGCCATTGGCGGCGCGGCTTACGACCAGATCCACGTGCAGGCGCACGTGCTCGCCTATCCGCAAGCTGATTTTCTCCAGCAGTCGTGGTGGGTTGCGCCCAACTTCGGCATCGCCGCGCTGTTGATTGCCGCGACCGGCGGCTGGGTTGCGCGCTGGGCGACGGCTCTGCGTTCCGGTCCCGTGACCGACCGCGAGCTGTTCAGCAACTTCGCCTGGTTCACGCTCGCG
>CAINLT010000370.1 GCA_903850505.1 uncultured Myxococcales bacterium
CGTGTAGGTTCCGGCGATCATGAGGAAGATAGCGAAGTAGTCGAGCTGGCGCAGGATGTGGTTCGTTCGCGGTGAACCGTCGACCCCGTGGTGCAAGGCGCTGGTGACGAAGACGCTCAGGACACCGAGACCATAGATGGTGAAGCTGATGAGGCGCACCGGGCTGCCGACGGAGCGCCAGAGGAGGAAGCTGGTGCCGAGGACGGTCAGGATCGCGCCAAGGGTGGAGATACGGGTGTTGTAGACTTCATCCGTGACGTGGACGCTGCCATCCTTGCTCAGACCAGGGTGCATGGACATCGTTGGACGCTCCGGGCGGAGGGGGGACGGGAATGCCCGCGGAGTCACGCCGCCGAGAGCAGAAGCGTTGAGTCTACGCAGGTTTTTCGCTGCAGAACAGTCAACGTGTGTGAGCGTGCGCACGTTTCTGGCTGGTCGCTGGCGGTTGACTCCTGCGCGGACTTTTCCACCCGTTGAGGAGATGGGTGGCGTCTCGCGTGAGGCGTGCGGCGCGGCAGTGGAAATCTCAGGACGGGCGAGGCGCTGAATCTGGGGACGCACGCGGTTTGGCAGGGCGCGCGGGGTGAAAGGCATTGTCCCGATTAGTGTATCGGCTGGAAGTTTGATCGCGCCGAAGCGGAGCGAGCCCGGGCACCGGCGGATCTTCCGGAGCCAAGATTCTTTTTCGCTACGATAGGTTGCGATGAGGTGGGCGTATGCGGCTTCGTACGCAGAAACCTCCACCGGGTCTGAGGCGAGAATCCGGGCACGGCGGATGTGCGCTGTTGGCGCATCCGGGAGCGTCGGCCTGACGGCGCCCTCGTGGCGGGGCGTTGTTGGATGCGACATGGTCGTTTGCCTATTGATATCATCGCGATGACACGGCCGTAGGCTGGTGTCTGGGAGTCCCGGCAGCTCGTCAGCCAAACTCCGGTATCGCGCCCTAAGCTCCTGGTCCGGGAGGTCCGCCCAGCAATCCGGCGGTGTCATTTCCACTTTCAGCTGCTGCAGATACGCATCGACGACGTCAGCTCCGGCCTTCCGCCGCCGGTCGCGGCACCTGCGAGTGCCGTCGAAGACAGTGCCAATCAGCGGCTTCCCATGGAGCATCCAATCAACCGACGACGCCCCGGGGAATTGGCGAGGATCCGTCACCAAGCCCTGCGCAACCGATTGCCCCATGATGTACTTCAGCCGGCTGCACACGGATGCCTCGTCAGTGGCCACCGGAGTCCAGGTCATGTAGCTCCACAGCTTGCCGTCGGTTCGGCACACCCGATGGTAGGCCGCCGCGAGCCCAGCATGGAAATGCGCGAGGAAGCGCGAGAACTTGCCTGCCGATGGCACCTGGAACAGGCCATGATAGTGATTGCTCAAGAAGGCGAAGGCGAGCACTTTGACACCGTATCGGCGCTGTGATTTGGCGAGCGCACCGAGGAAAGCGTCGCGGAGCTCAGCGTTATTTGGGTCGAAACAGAACACCCCTCCGATGACGCGCTGCGAGACTTCGTGGAACAGCGCCGGGGTGAAATGGCGGATGGCGGGCACGGGGACCTCCAGCCGCGGCGTCTGCACCGCGGTCAGAAGGTGTTCGGGGATTCCAGTCTTTTGCCGCGGGGAGCGCCTTCAGATGTTGACGTCGTTTGTTCGTAACCTCGGTCAAATGCCTTTAAGATCAAAGAGTAGACAAAGCCTTCGGCCGTGTCCTCGACTCATCGATCCGGCTGCATCTGCCTCTCCACATGGATGTCAATCACCACATCCGGCTTCTCGGCGTCCACCAGCTCCGGGTCAAACGGCGGCCCAAATTCCACCGCCAGGAAATGACTCGCACTCTCCGCGAGGTACGGAATCAGGCCGTTGCCAAAAGAATCGCCGAACATCAGCACGCGCGGGCCGTCGCTCCCCGGGCAATCGAACGCCTCGAGTTTCGTCCCCTTCGGTCGGGTCAGACTCGGCGGCACGCGGTGGCAGCGTGAACCGATGACTTGCCCAAACGTCTGGGGCCCGGCGTACCGCTTCTCCAGATCCAACTGCCGCGCCAGATCGCCGCCTGGCCGCTGAATCTCGCCAAATCGCACCTGTTCCAGCGGCAGGATCAGCATCTTTGGGAACCATTTGCGCAATTCCGTCGCGATCTGCCGATAGCCGAAATACGCGCCAACCGCGTTCCAGTGGGTGTCTGTCTTGTGGTACGCAACGCCTTGCGCGCGTGCGGCCGCCTCTGCCCCGCGAAGATCCACGTACGACAGCCCAGCCTTGTGCAGCGTCGCCCCGAGCTGATCCATCCGGCACGGACCGCCGGATTTCTGGATCCACAGCGGCAGGTATTCTGGATAGACGTTTTCCTTGTTCGGCGCCCAGACGTTCAGGTACTTGATACCGCGCTTCGCAAGGGTTTCCGTCCGCTCACGCGTCGAGTCCGTCTCGTGCTGCAGTCCACCCGCGTCGTACGGAAAAATGCAGCGGTAGGCGTCAATGGACTTGTTGGTGCCCAGGAAAAGCCAGCCGTCCTTGCCCAATACCACGTCCGCGCGTGGCGAAATTCCCAAAACATCCAGCATCAGCTGCGAATGCCACTGAATCAGCGCGCTCCGGAAGCCGAAATTGTCGCGCACCCACGTTTCGTATTGCGCCGGCCATTTCTGCAGCGCTGCCAGGCTCGCGGTCAGCGGCGGCCAGTCGGCCAGCTTGCGGTTCTCTTGCGGTGGCGGGGTCGTGTCCAAATGCCAATGCATGTCGGCAGCTGGCGTCAACAGCCCGACGACACTCACTGCCAGCAGCACGTATTGCGCCCAACGCGGCAGCCACACGTGAGCGGGCTCCGTCGTCGGTTCAGCCGGTTGTTTCTGACGCACGCGGGCCATGGGCTAGAACCGAAAGTAGATGAAAGGGTTGTGGGTCGACGCCGCCAACATGACGGAGCAGGCGAGCAGCATCACCAGCATCGCAGCAATTGCGAGGAGCGCGCTTGCGTGGCGGACAATCAGGCCGAAGTCTCCCATCTTGCCGAACGCCTCAATCCGCGCCCCGAGCCAAGGCAAGAGCGGCGCTGCGCCGAGCACCGCCAGCACCAGCGCGACAGCGACGTCCAGCGTGAGGAACTGCAAAATCGGCCATATCTCCGGCGGCCCACCGAGCCCGGTCATCGCTTTGAGGTATGGCCAAGTCTGCGTCAGTGTCGGCGCGCGGAACGGCACCCAGCCGATGATCACGACAAGCAGCGCGTACGTGTGGCGGAGCGGCCGCGGGAGCGCGTCCATCCAGCGGCCCCAGCGCGTGCGTTCGAGCGCGAGGAAGGCACCGTGGTAGAGGCCCCAAGCGATGAACGCCCAGCTTGCGCCATGCCAGAGGCCGCAGAGGAAGAACACGGTGACGAGGTTGAACGCGTTGCGCCACTCGCCGCGGCGATTGCCGCCAAGCGGGATGTACAAATAATCGCGGAACCAGTTGGAGAGCGAGATGTGCCATCGGCGCCAGAACTCGCGGATGCTTTGCGAGGCGTAGGGCCAGCGGAAATTCTCGGGGAAGCGAAAGCCGAGCATGTGGCCGAGGCCGATGGCCATGTCGGAATACCCGCTGAAATCAAAGTAGATTTGACCGGTGTAGCAGAGGATACCGAGCCATGAAGTCCCCAGCCCCAGCTGCTCTGGCGGCAGCGCGAAGATGCGATCGGTCGGTACCGCCAGCGTGTTGGCAATCAGCACCTTCTTGCCCATGCCCACGAGGAAGCGCTGCATGCCGTACGCTGCGCCCGATACCGACATCTTGCGGCCGAGGAACTGCCACGCCACCTCGTGGTAGCGCAGGATCGGCCCCGCCACGAGCTGTGGGAACAGCGTGACGTAGAGCGCCAGGTCCGCGAGGTTCTTCTGCGGCTCAGCATCCCCGCGGTAGACGTCAATCACGTACGACATCGCGTGGAAGGTGAAGAATGAGATGCCAAGCGGCATGACCCAATCGGGCACGGGCAGCGCCGGCAAGCCCAGCGCGTGGCCCAGCGTGTTGGCTGTCGTCGCGGCGAAAGCGGCGTACTTGAAGGCAGCAAGGACCGCCAGGTCGACCGTTACGGCCACCGCAAGCGCGCGCTTGGCCGCCGGCGTGCCGCGCAACTTGCCGATCCACAGGCCAAAACCGTAGTTGCTCGCGATGGTCGCCAGCATCACCCACACCAGCTGCGGCTCACCCCACGCATAGAACAGCAGACTGACCAGCAGCAGCCAGAAATTCCGCAGCTTTTGCGGCAACAGCAGGTGGCCGCCAACCGCGATGGGCAGGAAGATGAACAGGAACAGGGTCGAGGAGAAAACCATGCTGTTCCCGAGCCGTTTCGGCTATTTCGCCAGCTTGGTGCGGAGGCCGTACTTGGTGATGGCGTAGAGGGCGCGGAAGCCGTCCTTGACGCCAATCTTCTTGCCTTCCGCATACGTGCGGCCGTCGTACGAGATCGGCACTTCGTAGATACGCAAGTTGGGCATCGCCGCGAGCTTGGCCGTCATTTCGGGCTCAATGCCAAAGCGGTTCTCCTCCAGCTTGATCGACTGGATGACCTCGCGGCGGAAGACCTTGTAGCAAGTCTCCATGTCCGTGAGATTCAAGTCCGTGACCATGTTCGAGAAAGTCGTCAATACGCGATTGCCCACTGAGTGCCAGAAGTAGAGCACGCGGTGGGTCGAACCGGCGAAGCGCGAGCCAAACACGACGTCGGCCTTGCCTTCCAGGATCGGTTGCAGCAGGTGCGCGTATTCGCCCGGGTCGTATTCCAGGTCGGCGTCCTGCACCAGCACGACATCGCCCGTCGCCTCGGCAAAGCCGCGCCGGAGCGCCGCGCCCTTGCCCTGATTCACGTCCTGCAGGAGCACGCGAACTTGCGGAAAATCCGCCGCCAGCTCCGCGAGAATGTCGCGCGTCCCGTCCTTTGAGCAGTCGTCGACGATGATCAACTCGATGTCGAATGGCTGTTTGAGCACCAAAGCGACGATGGCGCGAATGGTCTTCTTTTCATTGTAACATGGCATCACGACTGAAAGTTTCACGAATCACCTCTGACCGACTGGCAATCGGCGCGCGGAGTGTAGCGGGGAATGGGGCGTGGGCAAAGGGGTCACTCGCCGACGCGCATTCGCAGCATGGGCAGCAGCAACTCGAGCGCACCGTGCAACGCGTCGAGATCACCGTCATTTTGCACGATGACGTCGGCCATCGCCGCCGTTGCCACCAGCTGCTGCGCGGAGGGATCGCCCGACGCGAGCTCAGCGGCTTCCTGACGGCGAAACTCCTCAAAGCTCTGGGCATCGCCCGCGCGGCTTCGCAACGTCAGGCGCAAGTAGCGCATCGCCTCGTCGGCGGCCACTTCCAGAAGGACAAAGTCTGGACGGCGCCTCAGCACCTCGACTTCGGCCGGATTGCGAATACTGTCGACGACGAAATCCACGCCGATCGGAATGCGCGGCAATGTGCGTTCGGCCAGCACGCCCGGACCGCCTTCCTGCCGCAGCGCGGTGCCCGCGGCGATGAGGTTGTCCCGCGACGTCTCCCGGCCGCTGTCGGTCAGGTAGAGTCGGATCGCGTCAGACAGCGACGTGTAGCCAAAGCCCCGGCTCTCCAACCACGCGGCGACGGTGCCTTTGCCTGACGCGTTGCGTCCAGTGAGTCCCACGATCATGCGTCACGCTCGTTTGCCGGAAAAACATCTGGTTTGGTGGTTGCCAGCACGCGCAATCGCGCCTGTTCACCCGTCGCTTCGTCCTGCGCGAGCAGAACGCTGCCCGGAACGTAGACCTTTCGGGCAATCGTTGCCAGCCCCAGCGTGCGATTTGCCGCCATCTGCACCGCCGTGCCCATCTTGCCCGCGCGTTTGCCGTCCTCCGTTCTCAGCTGCCAACCCGGCTGCGGCTGGCCGTCCTCAATGGCGACCCAGCACAAATGCCGCCGCAGTTGGCCGCGGTACGTCATCATCGCGATCGCTTCCTGACCGACGTAGCAGCCTTTTCGGTAGCTCACCGTGTCGCGCAGGCCGACTTCCAGAGGCAAGCTGCCCTCCTCGATGTCCCGACCAATCAATGGCGTCCCGGCCAGAATCCGCAGCGCGTCCTGCGCAGCGTGACAGCCGAGCGTCGCGCCCGCCGCTGTCAGCGCTGCCACTGCATCCGGTAGCGCGTCCCGGGCCAGCATGAACCACCGCTGCGGCAGGGGCTGCCCGCCGGGGCGATGGTCCCCGGTCGTGTCCTGCCAAGTGCGGACGGGATGTCCCGCCAGCGTCGCTTCCACGACTGTTCCTGCAACGACCGAAGGCTTTGTCAGATCGTTGATAACAAACGGCATATTCGGACCAACAAGCGCAATCGCCGCCAACTCCGGCCGCAATTCCAGCTCCACTTCGTCCATGATCACGTACCGATCCAGGTGATTCCGCAACGACTCCGCCGTTCCAAAATCCGTCCACATCCAGATCCGGTCCGCCTCCTTCAACAGCGTTATGATCGCCAGAATCTTCCCCTGCGCGTCACACAAGCACGCTTGCGTGACGCCGTTCTCCGGCAGCCCCGTGATGTCCTGCGTCAGCATCGCCTGCAGGTACTTCACCCGGTCTTTGCCGATCACTTCAATGACTTGCAGGTCATCCCGACCGAAGATCGCCGCGTTGTGTTCAGCGGCGTCAAGTGCGGCAAGATCGCGTTCGTTCAGGATGCGCATTGGATTGATAAATGTCCAGTAGATGAATGGCAGCTACGGGTGGAACGGTACGGCGTTGCTCGCCCACGACCGCCAAGTGCCGAATTCGAGGTCGAACGTGGCGAAACTGTTGATGGTCGTGCCAGGAATGTAAACGCGGTCGACGCGTGCGACCCACTGATACTGCGGATTGGACGGGAAGACCTGGATGCCGTCGATGGCACCGAAATCGGGCAGGGCGAACGTTGTCACTTCCGGGGCGACGTAGATCCACCAGAAGGGGAAGTTGCTGCCGTCCAGGTGCACGCGGTTGCACGAGGGCAACCGACCTGGCGCGGCGGACCAGACGACGTTGAACGGGTAGACGCTCTGCGCGTCGGGCTTGGCGATTGCCGGCACGGTCAGGAACGGCCCCATCCACAGCCCCGGCTGGCCCACCAGCACGACGGATCCATCCGCGAGCGCGACGCCCGCCTCCGGCCGCTGGTCCAGATGATCGGGCGACTCGTTGGTCACGCCAACTGCGTCGATCCGCCATTGCCCGCCCTCGCGGTCGATGGCGAGCAGCGTCTGATTGGGCAGCGCCACCAGCACCCGCAGCCCGCGTACCTCCGCGACGCTCGCGCCTGCCGGCCAGCTTTCCTGCCATTGCCCGCCCGGCGCGCGTTTCCACAGCGCTGGCATCACCGTCTGTTGGCCCGCGTTCGCAAGCTGACCGCCCGCCCACAGCGTCCCATCGTCCGTCTGCGCCACCGCATACAGGTCCAGCAGCGCGTCGAGCTTTGTCAGCGTCGCCACCGCCTGCGTCCCGCTCAGCAGCACCTCAACCACCGCGCCGCCCGCGCCCACAGCCAACGCGCCCGTGGGCGTGCACACGACCGCATGCAGGTCCGCCTGCGACGCGACGTTCAGCTGCTGCCAGCCCGACCCGGTGTTCGCTTCCAGCACGCCCTTGTCGCCCACGGCAACGCGGATCACGTCGTTCTGGCAGACCGCGCGCAGCGTCGTCGCCACAGCGCCGGCTTCTTCCTGCACTTTCTGGCCGTGCAGCCTGCGAATGAGCCCCATCTCGCCCACCAGCGTCGCATCCGTCGGCGTTCCCGCCGCCGCCAGCACCGCCAGCGGCTCTGCGTACGGGTCCAGAATCACTGGCTGGTAGATTGGCTTCAACGTGTCCAGTTGCCCGCGGTAGAGCAGGCCCCGCCGGGTCACCACCAGCAGTTGGTCGTCGATGCCGTGCAATACGCCAGTCAGCTCCTGCGCGATGCCAAGCCCGCGGTCCGTCCATTCGCCGTCCACCGACCGCACGCGCACATTCAAGTCGCCCGGCGTCTTCAGCCCCGATGCCCGCGTCCCCGCTTCCGGCGGAATGCCCGCCGTTCCCGTGCCGTATTTGACCGCCGCCTGGATGATCCACGACGTGTCGGTCAGCTCATCGGGCAGGGACATCGGCAAGTGCGCCAGGATCGCGTCGTCCTGCACGCCAGAGAAGCCCGCGCCGCCCGTCGAGATCTGCGCCAGCAGCGGCACCACGCCGTCCGATCCGAGGTCCAGCCACACATCCACTTCCTGCGTCCCGCCTTGGCCCGCTGGGAAGTTCTGCTGCGGATGGTCCAGCCGCGTCGGCAGGTTGCGCGTCAGCGGAATGTCGAGCTTGATGTCCAGCCCCGCGACCTCGTCGCCCGGCTTGTAGTACGGCTTGGGAAAGACGTGGCGGCGAACGCCCATCGCCGTCGGCACGAACTTTTGCGTGTCGTTTGTCACATAGCCGCCGACGCAGACAATCGCCAGCTCATCCAGCCGGCCGTCCAGGGTGAAATTGCCCGTCGCCTCTTCCACGGCGATCACGTCGTACGGCAGCACGCCCGACAGCACTTCAAGCGGCGTCCCCGGCGGCGTCTGGTTCGGCGTATCCGTGTCCCGCTGGCTCGTGGCGCAGAGCACCTTGCGAATGCCCATCTGCGGCTTGCAGACCGCGTGCCCGGGCCAGCTCGGCTCGGCGTAGCAGGAGAAACCGCTGCCGCACACGTTGGCTTGGGTGCAGTCGGGCAAGCAGCGCTTTCCGGCGATGCCGTTGTCGATGCACGCGAACGTGACCGCGCTGGGCAAGCTGACGCAATCGGCATTGGTCAGGCACGTGTCGCACGTCTTGTCGCCGGCGTCGGAACCTTTGAGGCAGTTGGCGGGTGGCACGGAAATGTACTTCTCGATGTCGCGGACGCGGCCTTGCAGCACCGGATCAGGTGGCGTGATGGGCGGTTCGCCGCCGCCGGATCCCGACGGATGCTCAGGAAACAGCACCAAGGTCGCGTTGCGCGCGTCAAACGAAACGATGGAACTCGCCGAATAGTCCGTCTTGCCTGCGGAAACCGTGATGGGGCCGACGACGTCCGGACCGCTGAAAACGACCTGGCCGGCCTGATCTGTAATCCCCTTGTACTTGCCAAAGATCGGCTGTCCGGGCTGCCCGAGCACGACCGTGACGTCCGGGATCGCCGCGCGGGCGTAGTAGTCGATGACCGTGACGTTGAGCGCGCCGCCGATCTGCTCGCCCCACGTGCCGCCGTCCGCCGCGGTCGGGTCGAAGTAGCTGTAGCCGTTGAGCAGCGTCTCGGAATTGCCGGCGAGCACGGCGTCGACGTTCGCCGGACCGCTGTTGTGGGCGGGCGTGAGCATCTCCGCGCGGCCGCTGTCGAGGACGGCGATGCTCGCCGCGACTTTGCCGCCGAAGTAGAACTTCATGCCCGTGTGGAAGCCGCTGCCGTAGACCGTCACGGGCGTGCTGCCGCCGGTCGCGCCTTGCGCCGGAACGACCGCGTTGATGTGCGCCATGCCGTCGGTGAACTGGAAGCCGTTGGCAAGCGTTGTCGCCTCGCCGTCGCACGTGACGACGACGTCGACGCTGCCCATCGGTCCCGGAGGCGTCGTCGCGTGGATGGTGCTGCCGTCCATGCTCTGAATTTGCGCGTGCCACGTGCCGATGCGAACCGTGCAATCGCCGGCGAAGTTGCTGCCGCTGAGGAGGATGCTTGTGCCGCCGTCAGCGGGGCCGCTGTTGGGGAGGATCTCGTCGATGTGTGGCACGTTGACGTAGGTGAAGCCCGCGGGCAGGGCCCCATTGCCGTGATCCGTCTGGATCGCGACCGCTACCGCACCTGCAGCGTGCGGTGGCGTGTTCAGGCTAATCTCCGCGCCGTTCTGCTGGAAGGCCAACGGGCTGCCATCCCACGTTACGCCCGTCACCTTGGCGCCCACCGGCAGCGCCACGAGCAGCGTCACATTCGTCGCCCCCGTCGTCGGGCCTTTGCCCGGTGAGACACCCAGGAGTTGCGCCGACGTCACGGGACCCGCGTAGGCAAAGGCGGGAGAGAGCAGGGTCGCGCCAAACGGACTGCTCACCAGCATGTCGCGCACGCCCGGTTGCGCCGCGGCGCTGAGCGTCGTCATCGCCGGAATTTTCGCGCCGCGCACTTCGCCCGCGGTGCCCGCCGCCAGTTCTGCGGTCAGTCCGCCGGCGTAGAGTTCATCGGCATGGCCCAGCGCCTGACCGTGCAGCGTCACGTCGGCGCCGTCCGTTGGCACAATGCTCGGCTCCACCTGGAGAATCGTCGGCGCACGACCGTAAAGGAACGACGCGCTGAGGACGGCCACGCCGCTGGAGTGCCGCACCGCGACCGTGGCTTTCTGCTCATCGGCGGTGCCCATGTTCGTCGCAGGCGGCGTCAAGGCCACGAGCGTGCTGTCGTCGATGACCTGATTGGCGCTCGCCTCCCGCCAGCCGACGAGCACCTTGTCGCCGGGTCGAAAGCCGCTGCCATGAACGGTAATCTGCGTGCCGCCCTCGACGGGGCCAAGCGCCGGTTCAAAACTCGCCGCGTGGGTCTCGCCCACGTAGGCGTACCCGTGCGTGATGCCGACAAACCGCGCCTTGCCCGCCGCGTCCAGGCCACTTTGCACTTTGACGTCAACCGTCTCCGGCGCGTCGACCGCTGGGACGACCGCGTACAGGTGCGTCTTGCCGCCGCGCCACGCGATCGTGCATTCCTTGTCGCCGAGGAAAACCCGCGCGTCGTCCGCGAAGCCAACGCCCTTCAGGTCAATCTGCCCGCCGCCGACCAACGGTCCGCGATCCGGCGTCACGGACAGCAGCTTCAACGCACCGATCTGCGTCGGCAGGACGTCCAGCCCAGGATCACCGCCGTCCGCGTCGGTCGCGTTCTGCATGTCCACGTGGGTGCCCGGCGAACACGCCGTCAGCGCGCCCAGCACAGCGAGCGCGGGCAAAAAGTGACGGAAGTTTGGCAACTGGGGCAGGGTCATCGGCTCCGCTTTGGCGAGGTCCTCGCGGACCGAAGGGCACAGCATACACATCTGCAGCCGACGAAACTACGGGATTTGCAGACGCACTTGGATTTCAGGGCCCCACGGCGTCAGCGCCGGTTGGAAGCAGCGCGAGCGGACCCGCCGTGAGGTCCGCCAGCGCCGCCGCGTCGAGCCACGGACCCACGGCCACGCGCAGCGACTCGAGCACCGCTTGCGCCGTCGGCGTCTCGTCCGCGCCGAGCACGCCCATCACTTGCTTGCGGATTTTCTGCGCCAAACTCAGTCGCGGCACGAAGATCACTTGCGCTTCATCGTGCGACTCCAGGCCCGCAACTTCCCGTGCGTGCGCCAGCGCGTCCAGCAGCCCGCCCGCGCGGTCGACGAGCTTGTGGTCCAGCGCTTCATTGCCAAACCAGATGCGACCGCCCGCCAGCGGCTCGACGACGTCCCGCGCCAGATGCCGCCGCTTGGCGACGCGGTCCAGGAACAGTCCGTAGAATTTGCCCAGCTGCGCCGTCACCGTCGCGCGTTCTTCCGGAGTCCATGGCCGGTTCATCGTCGTGACGCCCGACCACGGTCCCGCGCTCGTGTTGGTCACGTGCAGGCCGATCTTCTGCCACAGGCCGCTCAGGCTCGGCTTGAGCACGAACGCGCCGATGCTGCCCGTCACGGTGCTGCGGTCGGCAAAGACCGTGCCCGCGCCCAGCGACGTCCAGTAGCCGCCGCTCGCCGCGACGCCGCCCATCGACGCGATCACGGGGACACGCTCGCCAGCGCGCTCCAGCGCATCGCGCATCGCCTCGCTGCCGATGACGCCGCCGCCCGGGGAGTCGATGCGCGCGACGAGCGCCCGCACGCCCGGTGCCTTGCTGGTCTTGGCGATGACCTCCGCCATTTCCGTGCCGCCGATCGCCGTACCCATCAGACCGGCGCCGCCTTTGTGGTCGGCGATGCTGCCCGTCACTTCCACGACGGCGATCTTCGGCAAAGTGCCCCAACGCCGCTGGCGTTCCGCAGGAAGCTGGAATTCGCCAAGATTGTCGGCCTCTTGCCGCCAGCCCCAGGACTTCAGTAGTTTGGGCAAGTCCGCTTCCGGCGTGACCGCATCAATCAGGTGCGCCGCGAGCGCGTCCTCCGGGAACGTCGCACCACGGCGCAGGATCGCCTCCACGCCGCTCGGGGTCAGGTCACGCCCCAGTGCGACGGCCTCGGTGAAATTCTCCCAACTCCGCGTCACCGCGCGCTGGAGCTGTTCCTTCAGCGCCGCCGACGGCTCATCTTGCACCAGGGCCTCAGGCGCAGTCTTGTGATCGGCAAAGCGCACCGTCTCCACGACGATGCCGATGCGCTCCAGCGATTCATGCAGCCCGATGAAATCCGTCGCCACGCCGCGCGCCGACACCATGCCCGCGGGCGGCAACACGATGCGATCACACGCCGCCGCCAACGCCAGTCCGCGCGTGCCGAGGTTATCGCTGTAGAACACGACCTTCTTGCCTGCCTTGCGCAGCTTGGCGATCGCCGCGCGCAGCTCCTCGATTTGCGCCCAGTTGCCTTCCAGATCAATGGCCTGCAGCACAATGACCTTCGTCGCTTTCTGCTCTGCCAGCCAATCCAGTTCCAGCAGCAACTTGCCCAGATGCGTGCCCGCGTCGTCCTGCCTCTCCGTCAGGCGGCCCTTGAGGCGAATGTTGGCCAGTTCTGGACCGTCTTCGCGCAACCCCGGCAGGTGGTCCGTCGACACGCGAAGGCCAAGCGTCATGCCGCCGGAATTGGCCGACTGGCCGTTGTTCACGCCTGCGTCCATGCCGATGTGGCCAAATGAGAAGCGGAGAAGGAGCGACGTGCGCTGCTCGCGCGTGGCGAGCCCGTTGACACTCAAGATGTTGCGCGTGTCGAGCGCGAGCGACCAACCGTCCGTGGCGCGGACCCACGCCGTAAACGCGGCTTGCTCCAATTCGCCGCCGAGACGCCAGTCGGCGTCGCCTGCCAACGTCACGCGGTCCGTGCCAAACCACGGCCGCACGCCGATGCCGAAGCCGAGGTGGCTCTGGCTGTAGCCAAAAGTGTTGGAACCGAGGTCGCTGGCGCGGAGCGCGAATGACAGCCAACTCCACGGGCGGTACAGCGCGCCGACCTGCCAGGAAGCATCAAGTGTTACACCATTCGCTGCGACCCAACGGCTTGTGGCGCCAATGGAAAATCGCTCGCTGATCTTGGCCGCGGCGGCGAAGCCAAGGCGCTGCGTTGCGTACCAAGCGGGCTTTGTCGGGCTGACGTAGCCAAGGCCGAACGCCGGGTCGGCGTCGTGCTCAAGCGACAGGCCAAACGCCAACGGTCCGACGGGCGCGGTGCTCAGGAACGCGCCCCAACCCGCGCCGCGCGGTTGCGTGTCGGGACCGCCGGAGGCGAATTGCAGGCGCATGTCCCAGCCGTTTGTCGTTGTCAAGCCAGCGGGATTGCTTGACATCGACAGCGCGCCATCCGGCGTGGCTTGCGTCTGTCCGGGAATGTACAGGGCGCGATCGCGCGCCCACGCAGGACGGGTCGCGAGCGCACACAGGCACAACAGCGCCGCGGAAACCAGACGCCGGCCATTGACGTAAGACGCCATGATTTGCCTCACAAAGATTCGGAAGTCTTGTCGATTCCTGGCGGCATGAAGTCCCAGGCGTGGCGTTCTGAGCTGATGAAGAGGCCCTTGGCCTCCGTCACGACCGCGCCGTCCACGCGCAATTCGCCGTGCGTGTGGACCTTGCGGCCAGCGATGCGTTCAATCCACGCGGCGATCTGGATTGTCTCTCCCAACTTCACCGGTTTGCGGTAGTCGATGCCGACGTGCGCCGTCATCACACGGTGGCCGGACATCCAGCATGCACCGCCCATTGCTTCATCCAACAGGCCAAACAGCGCGCCGCCGTGCGCGTGCCCCGGCGCACCCTGACATTCCGGCCCCAGGACCGCGTCAGACAGGATCTTCTGCACGTCCTCATGCCACATGAACTTGACCTGAATCCCGCCGACGTGAGATTGACCTGTTCCGCAAATATAACAGGATGTTCCGTGCGATATCTCAAGTATGGCCATAACTGCTTGTCACCGGACGTGTGAGAATGCTTTGACTTTCCACGTACCGTCCGCGCCCTTGGCGACAAACACCTTGAACGACGTGACACCTTGGCAGGCCAGCGAGATCTGGTAGTTGCCTTCATCCCGCGGCGTCACCGTGTACATCGTACAGGCCAACGGCTTCTTGCCAACGCGGGAAGTCGCCACTGCGTCTGTGTAGCGCTTCTGCACGTCCGGTTCGAGGCTCAGGAACGCGCCGCCGTGGATGCCGAACAAGGTTGGAATCAGCGTCGCCACTTCCGCATGAACCTCCGCCGGACCGAGTTCGCGAATGTAGCTGGCCAGCTCGCCTTCCTTGAGCGACGTGCATGCATCGGCCGCCGTCATTTCCTGCTTCAGCTTCAGCTTGGGCTGATTCGCCGACAGGTTGAACACGACCGATTCCTCAAAGCTGCTGCACAGTTTGTCGGCATCGCCGCGCGTCCACGCCGCGCTCCACTGCATGAACATCTTGGCGATTTCACTGCCGGTCTTGGCGTCCGCCGGATTCGTCGTGACGATCGGCAGGGCTGGCTTCTCCGGCTGCGGCGCGGGGCGTTCCGGCTGCGTCGGGCGCTCAGCGACGGTCGGCTTCTCCGGCTGCGGTGCGGGGCGAACCACGGGCTTTTCCACGACAACGGGCCGCGGCTCGGTCTTGGGTTCCGGCTTCGGCTCCGGCTTCGGCTCGACGCGCGGCTCGGGCTTGGGCTCCGGCTTCGGTTCCACGCGCGGCTTCGGCTCCACGCGCGGCTCCGGCTTCGGCTCGGGCTTGGGCTCAACGCGCGGCTTCGGCTCCACGCGCGGCTCCGGCTTCGGCTCGATCTTCGGCTCGGGCGTGCGCTTCCTGGGGCGCACGGGCTCAGGCTTCACTTCGTCAGGCTCGTCCTTGGGCGGTGCCGCCGCCGCGATCAGCTGCGCCGGCGCATCCGGGGTATGCACGCACTGCGCAGTCCAGTCGTGTTCCGCCGTGATGATCGCTTCATCGACCCACACCGTCGCGCCGTTGTTCGCGATCGTCCGCACCTTCTTGGTCGAGCGAATCTCGTGGCGCTTGGATTCCAGATTCGCGGCCGCATCGCAGCCGTAGCGCGCCGCAGCGGTCCGGAACGACTGCTCCGCTTCGATCCTGTTGGCCGGATCGCCACGCGTCGTGGTGTGGAGCGTGCCGATCAACTGCGAATTGGGCGGCAAGTCGGCCATGCTCGCGGCGATGCGCACTTTGGCGCCGACGGGAAGCGGCCCGTACTTGGGCGCGTTCGCGGCACGCTGGAAGCCGGCGCCACCGCACGCGGCAAGCAGCACAGCAAAAGCGCCAGTGAGCGCGGCCAGACGAGTCCGGACGTCAAGAAGAAGGGCAGGGGGAGCGTACTTATTCGAACCGCGAGTCATCCAAACCTCCGCCGGCCGAGCGAATCGGCCAGCTGCGACGGACCTGAAATGATGGAAGCCGCGCGTGCTCAAGTCAACCGCAGTTGCCGTCATCGTTGGACGCAGTTACCGTCAGCCTGCAACGCGCCCACGCGCATCCGGAAACGCCCATGACCAACCTGCATGTTGAACGCCGTCAGCGCCTGATGCACGCCTTCTCGCCGGGGTCCGTCCTCATCATTCCGTCGGCGCACCACGCGTTGCGCAACGGCGATGTGGACCATGCGTGGCGTCAGGACAGCGATTTCTGGTTCCTGACGGGCCTGGACGAGCCCGATAGCGTCGCGGTGCTGAGCCCGGGGCGCGGCGGTGAGGAGTACGTGCTGTTTGTCCGTCCGCGCGACAAGGATGCCGAGACGTGGACCGGTCGGCGCGCGGGTCTGGAAGGCGCGGTGGCGACGCATGGCGCGGAGAAAGCCTATCTGATCGCGGATCTGGAGAAGGAACTCGGCCGTCTGTGCGAGGGCGCGCAGGAAGTCGCGTGGGTGTTTGGCCGCGATGCGGCGTTTGACAGCCTCGTGCTGCGCGCGGTGCGCCGCCATCGCAC
>CAINLT010000371.1 GCA_903850505.1 uncultured Myxococcales bacterium
AGCTGGAAGCCGACTTCGCGACCGCCGCGGCACTGCGCGTAGGACGGTGCGCCGACGTTGTCGGAACCATAGGCATTGAGCAGGTGTTTGAAGAAGGAGCCGCCAAAGCCATGGCTGAACAGCGCCACCGCCTCCGGACCGTGCTTCGCTTTGATCTCCAACAGCTTTTTCGCCGTGAAGTCCAACGCCTCGTCCCAGCTGACCTCCTCGAAGTGCTGGGAACCGCGCGGACCGCGCCGGATCAGCGGCTTCTTCAAGCGGTCCGGGTCGTACAGCAGCCCCACGCCGCCGGTGCCGCGCGGACACAGGTGGCCCAGCGACAGCGGATGCGCGGGATTTCCCACGATCTTGGTCACATGCCCTTGCTTGACGTGCGCCAGCACGCCGCACTTCCAAAAGCACAGCTCGCAGAGCGTCGGCACGACGGTATCGCCATCGGTGCCGGGATTCGCGACTGGATCGCCATCCAAACCCCAGATTTTGCTGGTCAAGCCCGAGGCGAGGGCCGTCGCGCCGACCGCCGCGCTGCTGATCTTGAGGAAGTCGCGTCGGGTGAGGGGCATCGCTGTTCTCCGCTGTCGAGGACCGCAGTCCTGCACGGAGGAGTAGCAGGAACCGTGCCACCCGCGCGACTTACGCAACCGCGCATAACAACGGCGTTAATCCGCGCACGCCGAGAAGCGGCGCGCTCCGCGATGTTTCACATGCAACGACGTGTTTCATGCGATGTTTCATGCCCGCCGCAGCGCCAGGTGATTGACCCTGCCGGGAGCGCCATGGTAGCCACGCAGCCTCCCTTCGAGGTGACCGATGCGAAGCTTCCTGTTCCCCAGCGCGCTCTTGGTGGGCGCCGCTTTGTTCTTCCCGGGCGGCGCGGCCAGCGCCGGCGATGCCAAAAGCCCGCCAACCTTCAAGTGGAGCGAAGCGCCCACGATTGATCAGGCGCCCGGGAGCGGCGTCCACGGCGTCGTGAATGGCGCCAGCCTGGTCTTCGACAACATCGCCATCACCGCTGAAGACGCGCACTACAACCTGGAAGTGCGCGCCAACAAAGACCACATGTCCGCCGGTCCGCGCATCGCGCTCGCGCAAGCACCCGCGGCCGGCACGACGCAGAGCCACAAGATGGCGGACTCCGCGCATGGCACGTTCCTGCAAGCGCCGGATCCATCGCGCGGACCCACGGCGACGACCAGTTGGAACACCGCGACGGCGTGGACGGTGCAGATCGCGAAGTGGGACGTGAAGCCTTGGTCGGCGGCGACGAAAAACCAGGTGGCGGGCACGGCTTCTGGCAAGTTCGTCATCGTCTTCAAGGGCGGCAGCGGCTTCAAGGACAGCTGGGTGGCCGGGACGTTCACGGACGTGCCCGTGAAATACAGCAGTTCCCCGCCGCTGTGCGCCGCAACGTGCGAGGACCTGGCCGCTTACAACCCCGCGGCCTATCTGGCCCAAGCGGTGAAGGAGGCGGACAAGCCCGCCAAGCTCAAGTTCACCGAGACGCCGACGCCGGGCATGGCACCTGCGGCGGGCTTCACCGCGGAGATGAATGGCACGAAGGTCATCCTGCAGGACATTTCCATCGGCGGCGCCGACAAGAGCTGGGTGCTGACGCTGCGCACGCAGCAGGATTCGCCGAATTTCGGCGTGGATCTGCTGCTTTGGCAGACGCCGGTGGCGGGCGCGGTGTTCCGCAAGGGCATGCATGAGGCGGTGGTGGCGAGCAGCTACGCGCACTACTTCCTCTCGGTGCAGGACCCGGAAAAGCCCGAAGAAACCTTGGATTGGAATGGCGATCTCGCCTATGTGGTCCAGTTCACGAAGTGGGACGTGCAGCCGTTCAGCGCCGCCCTGGCTGGCGCAGAAGGCGGCAAGGCGTCGGGGCGGGTCGTGGTGATGATGAAAGGCGAGGAGGGCTCGAAAAACGGTTGGATCGCGGGCACGTTCACCGACGTGCCAGTGGGCTATGGCCGCAATCCGCCGCTGTGCGCGCGCTCGTGCGTGACGGAGAAGTAGCGCAGTCCGCGCCTGTCACGCACCGCACACCAACATGCCGCCCGTCAGGTTCTTCACGCTGGCGAAGCCGTTCTGCTTGAGGATTCGGGTCGCGAGGTAGCCGCGGAAACCGACCTTGCAGTAGACGACCGTCTGCGCGGCCGGATCCAGCTCGCCCAGCCGATCGCGGAGCGCATCCACCGGCACGTTGAGCGCGCCTTCGAGGTGACCCGCCGCAAACTCGCTGGCGGTGCGCACGTCGACGAGCTGGATGGGCTCGCCCGCCTGCAGCTGCGCGCGCAGCGTCGGACACGTGATGATGTCGAAATCATTGCGCATCGCGTTCGCCGCTACGAGCCCGGCCATGATCACCGGATCGCGCGCCGAGGAGAACTGCGGGGCGTAGGCAAGGTCCAGCTCCTCCAATTCATCCACGTTCATCCGGGCTTGCAGCGCAGTGGCGAGGACGTCGAGGCGCTTGTCGACGCCGTGCTCCCCGACGACCTGGCCGCCCAGCAGGCGCCCCGTCGCTGCATCCGTCACCAGCTTGATGTGCAACATCAGCGCGCCGGGATAGTAGCCGGCGTGATCGAGGTTGTGCGTGTGCGTGACAAGAACTTCAAAACCTTGAGCTTTCGCCTCGCGCTCCGTCAGCCCGGTGCGCCCGGCTGAAATGCCCATCGTTCCCAGGATCGCCGTGCCGAGCGCGCCGGGGAACTGCAGATCGCCGCCCGCCGCGTTCGCGCCCGCCACGCGCCCTTGCTTGCTCGCCGGACCCGCCAGCGGCATGCGCACCTTCTGGCCGGTCACGCGCTGAATCACCTCGACCGCGTCGCCCGCCGCGAAGATGCTCGGGTCGGAGGTCTGCTGCCGCTCGTTGACCGCGATGCCGCCCGCGCTGCCGATCTCCAGGCCGGCATCCAGCGCGAGCTTGAGCTCCGGCCGCACGCCGATCGACAGCACGACGATGCCGGCCGGCAGCACCTTGCCGCTCGCCAGCCGCACGCCCGTCACCACCTGCGCCGCATCCGCTTGCAGGCCGGCGATGCCGTCACCCAGGACGAGATCGATGCCGCGCTCGCGCAGGCGCTGCGCCACGTGCTCGGCCATGTCGGCGTCGAGCGCAGGCAGCACCTGGGGTTGCAGCTCCACGA
>CAINLT010000372.1 GCA_903850505.1 uncultured Myxococcales bacterium
CGGACATCCCACCCTCGGCGTCCGTCTGCATTTCCAGGAACAGCGCGCGGCCCGGCAGGGACGCCATCACGCGCCATTTTGCCGCCAGCAGCGTCTTTTCCAGCAGTTCGCCGCCCGTGGCCTTGACGGTCTCGTCGAACAGTTTGTTCAGTTGGTCCACGTTGTCGACGATGCCGTAGAACGCCCGCGCCTCGCGCATCGGCGGCACCTCGCCTGTCTGCGTCGGGTTGATGGGTAGGCCGGCCGTTGGGAGCTCTGGCAATCCGGTCGGGCTCACGGGCGCTGGCGGCGCGACCGGCGCGGCTTCCCGCTTGTCGCTCGCCGGTTTGGCCGCAAGCGGGGGCTTGGTCGTCGGCGCCGGCGAAGGCTTGGTGCCCCACAACACCGCGGCGAGCACGGCAAGGGCGGCGACAATGCCGAGCAAGATGGTCTGGTTCGACTTCATGTGCGATTGCCTTGCCCGGGGCGGGCGTTGGGATGCATGATGACGCGCCGCCGCGCTCGACGCAAGAACCAGAACACGCGCACTGCGGGCAACATTCCGGGTCGCCCGAAGGCCTACTTGCCCGGACAGCGCATCAGCCGCAGGTCGTCTTCCAGCCAAAGTGTCGGCTTTTGCCACGCGCGGCCCTGTGGCGCTTGGCTCGCCTGCAGCCACGTCACGATGCACGCGCCTTTCACGGGCTTCCACAGCGCCGCCAAACGCCGTTCACGTCGGACCGCATGGCCGTCCAGCACGCGCACCGACCACGCGCTGTCGATGGCAGTGACGGTGAGCAGGGCGCCTCGCTGGCCCGGCATCGGCCCTTCGTTGGCCAACTGCGCCACAAGCGGGGTCATTTGCTTCACGAACGCGGTGTCCGTCACGTCGCCCGGCAGCGGCCACGCTTGGAGGCCTTGACGAATCGCCCGACGCAGATCGCGCCGCGCGGCAAAGCCCTCATGGAACAGCTCGCCGACAATCGGCAGCCCCATCTGCCGCGCGTACGGCGTCAGCCAGGCAGTCCGCTCCGCCATGTCGCTCTCCAGTCGCTGGAAAATCCGCAGCGCTTGCCATGCGACGCGCCCCTGCCGTTGATAGCGCTTGGCCGTGTCCCGCAGGTTCTCCGGAAAACGCAGCGCGCGCTTGGCCGCCGCAAGATACTGCTCCTCCACGATGTCCCGCGCCCGCTCAGCCAAGCCGCACGGCAGCGCGAGCGAGTTCTCGTCATAGCGGTCCACGAGCTCCGGCGGCGCCTCCCGGCAGCCGGCCTGCAGGGTCGTCAGCGTGGTCAGTTGTGCGGCAAACGCGGCGATGGTCGGCACAAGCGCAGCGGGTTTGTCGCCAGCCGCCTCCCACTCCGCCAACTGCGTCAACTGCGGCCGCAGGCGCACGACCTCGCCCTGCAGCCACTCGCGCTGGGCGGTCAACTTCCGCGCTGCAGCGTCCTCCGGACTCGGCATGGGCGGCGGCGGGGCTGGCGGGAGCGCAGGCACCTGGACCACAACGGGCGCGCCGCAAGCCGCAAAAAGGAGCGTGAAAATCAGCAGTCGCTTCATTTGCGCCACCGGTCCGCCAACTTGCGCGTCAGTTCCAGGTATTTCTTGCCGTATTCGGCGGACGGTTCGATGTCGCTGCCCTCGTGCCACTCGTTCCAGCTGGTGATGACGACCCAGTCAGCGAGCTTGGCCGCGCTCCACATCGACTCGTAGAACTGGCCGTCCAGCCGCTGATCGACGCGTCCGGGCGAGCGGATGTGCGAATCGTCATAGCCGGGCGCGACCGACGCCACGAGCAGCTTGTCGTTCAGGCGCGCCGTCCGCTGCAGGTTGACCAATTGCTCGCGCTGCTGGTCCGGCACGTCCAGCGCCATGTACCAACCCGCGCCGTCCAGCGTGCTGAACGTCAAAGGCGCCAGCGCGTCGCCAATCGTGAAGACGTTGGTGTTGCGCAGCGCCTCGCGCAGGCCGTCATGGCCGATGGCGTACAGGATGCGGCCGTACAGGAACACGACTGGCTTGCCCTCCACACGCAGGAACGACGGATGGCCCTTGGCCAGCGCTTCCACTTCCACCAGCTGCTTGTGCAATTCGTCCGGCGTCGGCGCCACTTCCAGATACAGGCTCACGGCAAAGCGCTTGGCGTCCGCCTGTTTCAGCAGCTCAGCCAGCACTTTGCGATCCCACGGCGTCCACCACGACAGGATGAACCCGTCGATCCCGGCCTCCTGCGCCCACGCGATCTGCTGACGGACAATCTTCGGATCGGCCGAATCGTAGAATCCCAGCTGCGGCGTGTTCGTCGAAGCGTGATCCGCAGCCTGGGGATTCCAGTGCAGCCACTCTTTCGCCGCGCCGTCCGGCCTACCGTACCAACCGTAGTGATACGCAAGCACCATCGGCTCAAACGCCTTGCGCGGCAGCGGCGCCGCCGTCAGGAGCTTGTCCGCCCGCAGCGGCACCGTGTACTCCTTGGGCCCGCGCTCCTCGCGTTTCGCCACGGGCAGTTGCTTCGCCGTTTTGGGCTTGCTCGCCGGCTTGGCAACCGTCGGCTTTGCCACCGGCTCGCTCGCGGGCCACAGTTGCTCCAGCGCGATCTTGCCCGCCGCGCGCAACGTCAGCCGCATCTCACCGGGGCAGCCGCGCGTCACCTTCACGGCCAGCGGCGCGTCCGTCGGCGTCACGAGCAGCTCCGCGCGCAGCGTCACCGGCGTCACGTCCCACGGCTGCTTCTTCACATGCAGCGGCTTGGCGTTGGACTGCGTCACGCCGTTGACGCTCTCCACGCTGCTCTTGAGGACGCGGAAATCCAGACCCGAGAACGCGATCTCAACGTCGTCAGAAGTCGTGTAGAGCTCCAGCGTCAGCGGCTGGACGGTCTGGCCCCACGCCAACGACGGCAACAGCGTGAGCAGGAACAGCAGGGAGGCGCGCAAGGTCAAATGGATCTCCGGGGTTGGCGACTGAGGCAACGGACTTTGCCTGACGGGCGCGCGACGTCAACGATTTCTGTGTGGCTAGCCGTCCAGCAGCACGTCCGCGAGACCCACGGGCTGCAGTTCCGCCAGACCGAAACGCTCCGCATAGTACCGCAGCACACTGCGCGAACACGCGACCGCCAGCGCGCATTCCTCCGCGCGCGGGCACGGCACCACGGGCGCGACCCGCGTGTCCTGGCTGCCCAGACCGTCGGCTGAGTGCTGGTACTTGTCGTCGCGATAAGCGCCCGCCGGCTGGTGGCTGGAAGTCTCGATCGACAGCCAATCGCGCACGCGAGCGCCCTGGGCGCGCATCGCCGGCAGCAGCACGCACGGCGGCAAGCCCGCGACCTCCGGACGGAAGCGGTGGCGCGCCCAGGCGTCGGCCAGCATGGTCGCCATCTCCGTGAACGGCACGGCTTCCGTGAAATAGCGGTCGTCCTGGCTCTCTGACGTCGGGAACGGCAGGTGCAGCGTCAGCGCCACGCCCCATTGCCGACACAGCGACTGCATCGGCGTCAGTTCGTGCAAGTTCTGGCGCGTCAGGACGGACGTCACCTGCACCGACTGCGGGCCGCGCGCCTTTTGCAGGCCGACGATCGCCGCATGAACCTGCGCGAACGCCCCTGGCCGACTGACGTAAGCGTCGTGCAGTTCCGCGGAGCCGGCGTAGAGCGGCACAAAGAAGCGGGTCTCGATCGGCAGCGCCTTGAGAACCGCCGCGCGAAACACCGGGTCCGCGAGCCGCGTGCAAGGTGACCAAATTTCCGCGTGCTGGTAGCCCAGCTCGACGGCGTACGCCATGACGTCGAGGATGCGCGAGAACGCCAACGGGTCGTAGCCGTTGAAACGCACCGTCGCCGCACCCACCTGACGCGCCTGCCGCAGCTCCTGGCACAGGTTCGAAAACCGCATCGCACCGCCATCCTGCGGCGGCAGCGCGGCCAGCGCCGAACAGAACGCGCAGTGCTGCCCGCAGTCAGCCGAAATCGCCAGGTTCACTGCGCGGCCGGCAATCACCGCTGCCGGCTCTGGCGCAGGCAGGGCGGCGACGTCCTCCGCCAGCGACGGGAACGTCACGGTCAGCGCTTCATGGTCGCGCAGCTGCAGGGCGAAACAGAGGAGCGTGAGCAGCGCGGTGCCGTCCTGACCGGGATCATTGCCCAACGTCAGGTGTTCCAGGTCAAAATGCGCGGTCTTGGCCAGCACTTGGCGCTGGTTGCGCTGTCCGACGAGGAGCACCAGCCGGCGGCCGTCGCCGTGACGCAGTTCCACTGCCAGCGTCAGCGCCTCGGTTTGGCGCAGTTGCGAGGCTGGGAAGACGTCGTGCATCTGCCAGCCGCCGGGCAACTGCGCGCCGGGCAGCCACTCCGGGCCCAGCATGTCGAGGACCAACTGCCGCGAAAACCGCACCTGCCGCGGCGTCGTGTCGCGGCCCAGCGCCTCTGCGAGCGTGCAATCCGGCTGAAGCGCCACGCGTTCGTCAATGCCCGCTGCGATCCCCCGCACCAGCGCGGACGCTTCCTGCTGGCGTTGCTCAGACGCCGCTTCCAGCCGGCCCCTCACGGAAATCGCCGTCACTTTCAGCCCGCGCGACGCAGGTCGTTCCGCGGTCGCCTTCTGGATGTCCAGGTCAAAGCTGACGTTGTCGCCCGGCGACTCAAACCGCACGCTCAGGCGATCGTCGGCGGAAATCTGCAGCTTCTTGCACAGCCACGCACCGGCGCGTACCGGCACGAGCGCGCTGGAAGTCCGCGGCAACAGGTCAGCCATGCATCGTCCTCGCGCTCAATTCAGGCCGACAGCGTAGACAAACGCGGCCTTGGGCACGCGCAGCCACCGCGCGCGAATCACCGTCCGCAGTTTGGCAAAATCCCCGCCTTCCTTCACGTAGGGCTCCAGCAACTGCTCCGCCGCCGCCCTGTCCCCGCGCGCCTTGATTTGCGCGACGCGCGTCATCAGCCCCAGCACCGCCCGCGCCACGCGCTCTTTGTGCAGCGAAAAGCAGCCCTTGTCCGTCCCGTTGGCGGCCAGCGTGTCCATGTGCCACGTCAGCGCTTTGCCGTCGTACAGCGCGCCCACCTGCACGGCGGACAACTGGCTGTACGGCTTGGGCTTGCCGCTCGGCGTCGTCATGCCCTGGGCGATGTGGCCCATCGCCCACGCCACACCCGCCGCTTGGCCCGCGTCGCGTTTGTCCGCCGCCAGCTTGCCTTGTTCGACCAGCCAGTCCGCGAGGTACAGCGCCGACGTCTCCGCCTTCAGTTCCTCCAGCGTCGCCGCCAGCGGCCCGCCAAAAATGTCGTCGTCGACCTTGCCTTTCACTTTGTACTCGTGCGCCGGGCCCAGATTGTGCCCCGCCTCGTGCAGGACCGTCGTCATGATGAGCGACTCCGGGTCGGTCGGCACCAGCGCCGCGCTGTCCTTGCAGAACAGCGATTCCACTTGCGTGCGCATGGCCGCCTGGCTGTCCAGATCCGTGTACAGATTGGCCATGGCCACCGTCCGGCCGCGCGACTCGTTGGCCACGGGGCCCCAGTTCGGCAGGCTCTGGCCCACAGTCGCGCCCAGCGCCGAGCGCGAATCGCCCGCGTTCAGCACAATGTCGATGAAGTTGGGCAGGTGAAAGTTGGTCTTCCCGGACTTGTAAGGCGGCCCCGCCAGCACGGCGATCGCGTGTTCCAGCTGCGCCTTGAGCGGCTCCAGCAGGTTCTGCCACGCCACGGCGTCCTGATTGACGCGGGCGAAGCTGACGTGGAAGCCGGCCTTGCGCGCGCACGGCTCGTGGTAGGTTTCATCGGCACCCACGCGCACATACCACTTCGACTTGCCTTCCATTTTGGCCCACGCCTCGTCCGCAGCGAACCAGGAGCCGTCCAGAAACGCCTTGGCGGCGGCGCGCAAGTAGGTCACGAGCGCCGGCTCCGCGATCTTCCCGACCACCAGCGCATCGGCGGCCGCGTTGAGTTCCGCGGACACCAACGCCATTTCCGCATGCCACGCGTCCTGGTACGGCACCGCGCGCAGCTTGTCTGCCTCGCCGCGCACGGCCGTGAACGGTCCCAGAAGCGCCTTGGCGTTGGGCAGTTGGTCGAGCTTGGCGCAGAACTCCTTGTCGCGTTGCAGTTCCGGCGGATACAGGCCGGAGACTTTTTGCGGCTGCGACGGCAGCGCGCTGCAATTCGGATCCTGCTCGGTCGACGGCGCCTCGCACCACGGCCCCTGATTGCGCTGAAAGAGTGCGCGGCTCGGGCGATGCGGCGGCAGTTGCTTGGCGAGTTCATCGGTGCCCGACTGCAGCGCGAACAGCGCTTCCACGCGCTCGCTCGCCTTGAGCATGTGGCGTACGAATTCCTGTTCGCCGATGGGCAATGATCGGAAATCGTTCCAAATCAGCGTCGGCCGGCCTTGCCGCAGCTCCTTGAGCACCGCGGCGCGCCGCTTGCCTTCGGGAGAATCGTCGCCTTGCGGATCGGTCGCGCGCTTCTGCAGCAGGCCGTACGCGGCAGCGAATTGCGGCGTCAGCTTGCCGTCTTGCAGCCACGCTCCAGCATCGCCGGGCCACGTGACGGCGAGCTCATCGGCATCCAACGTCGCGTTCTTGTTGGTGTCCGCGCGCCAATACAGCGGCAGATCCTGCTCCGCAGCAAGCCGGTTGAAATCGGCACGAGCCAGCGCCTTGAAGTCCGTCGCTGTCGGCCCAAGCGCCATGGCCGTCGCCGAGTCTTCCTCCGCCAACGCCGTCGGCGAAGCGGCGGCCGGCGGTGGCACTTCAGCCGTCGTGGCAGGCGCAACCGGCGCAGGCGGCGCGGCGGGCGGGGCTTCTTGGCAGCCGGCAAAAGCAAACGCGGAAAATGAGGCGAGAACGGCAAAGCGAAACATGGCGATCCTGACGTCAGCGCGCGACGCGGCGGGAAGGTTGGCTTGGCCGGCATCCGCCGTCAATGACGCATGTCCCACGCGACAAGCCATTCCACGCCGGTGCGCCGAAAACCGAGCGCTTCCAGTCGCCGCTGCATGTCTGGCATGTGCGCGCCGCCGTAGAAGATGCCCAGCCGCTTGACGCGTTTTTGCAGCTGCGTTTGCAGCACGGCCAGCGCCGTCTCGTTGCGCCGGGCGATCAGGGCATCGCTGCCCGCGCTCGCCTGCGTCATGTCGCCCATCTCCGCCAGCTCGCGGGCCAGCACGCGCTTGATCGCCAGATTGCGATCCGCGCCCGGCGTCACGGCGCCAAAAAGCTCCAGACCGCCAAAGCGAATCGACCCGTCGGCGTTCGTTGAACGCGCCGCATCCTTGAGCATCCAGCGCAGGAACATGCCCAACGTCTCCGTCCAATGGCCCTTCAGGTGCGCCATCAGCTCCTCCAGTCCCAGATCCGCGTGGACAAAATTGCCCCGCTTGTAATCGATTTCCTCCAGCTGGAACGTCAGCTTGAGCTTCTCGCGCAGCCAGATCTGCACGCCGGAGAGCCCGCTGTTGGTCCGTACGCCGGTCCGCGCATACTGCTGGCCATCGGCGGCGACAAGCTCAAACAACAGCCGCGGATACGCGTCCAGTCGACGCTGCAACTGCTTGTAGTAGCTCAGATCTGCGATGTGAATGGCGGCCACGAGGTCAACCTGCACGTCGCCGCGCCTGAAGTGGCCAATCGCCGTGTCCAGGTGTTCTTGACCGGGCGGCGCGCTGACGAACCGGATGTATTCAACCGGCTCCGGCGCGGCGGCCGAGGCGAGACCGGGCAGTAGCACGACCAGCAGCGGCAGCAGGAGACGAAAGCGCAGCGTGCGGTGGAGCATGGTCAGAACGCTAGCACACGCGCGGGCCGGATGCACCCGCGGCAGGCCATGGCGCTTTGCGCGGTCGCGGACTACCTTTCCCGTCAGGCGCTGCGGGTCCCGCGGGCGCAGGAGTTCAAGCTGAACCTTCGCCCGCTGCTTCTGCTGCTTCCGATGCTCGCGGCGTGCGGTCAGCCGTCGGCGCCCGTTCCTGAGACGCCGCTAGTGCATGCGCCGCTGGAGGTGCCCGTTCCTGCCGCGTCATCGCCGCCGGTTGTGGCTCCGGTCGCGCCGCCCATCCCGCAACCGCCGCTGCCGCTGGATGAACGCTTGACGGCGGAAATTGGCCGCGGTGGCTCCGTGCTGCTGGATCTGCGCGACGACAGCGTGCTGGCGAAGTCCCTGGATGGCACGCGCACGGAGCGGCTGATAGCGACCGACGCGACGTGGCTCTGGCCGGATGCGCAGACGCGCGTGCTCTGGCTCTGGCGCGAGTCGGCGGGCGAGTTGCAGGCGCTGGACATGGCGGCGCCGCTGCCGGTGGCGGTGACGGTGGCGACGGGCGTACCCGCCGGGCTGGCCTGGCAATGGCCCAAGCGCGCGATGGTAGGCCCGGAGGACGCGCGCGTGCGGCTCTCCCTGGATCCGCATGATGTCGGATTTCAGTATGTCATGCCGCCGGAACCGGGCCATTGGGACGCGCCAAAGCGCTGGAAGGCCTGTCGCACCAAGACCAAGCTGGCGGACGCGGTATGTCCGGTGCTGGCGCCGGGCGCGGATGCGCTGCTGCACGCGTGGGTGTCGCGGCAGGGAAGTCCGGTCAGCGCGGCGCGGCTTGGCCATGCAGGTCCGCAGCCGCCCGGCTGTTCGGCGGCGACGTGCGGTGTGGCGCACGCCCTGGGCAATACGCACTGGTGGCTGGTGCCGGCCACGGTGTGGAGCGATTGCTGCCGTCGCGGTCACCAACTGTACGATCCGCGCACGCGGCGGTTCCTGCGCCTTGGTTCCGGCAAGATGCTGCCCAAGCCAAGCGGCGACCGCCGTGACACCGTGGAGACGCTCTGGCTCTGCCCGCAAGGCGACGCGATCGTGACGGAATCAGGCGTGGTGCCCTTGGAGCCGCCCGGCGCGCTGCGTTTTGGCGATGCCGACGCGTGTCTGGGCGGGCAGCCGCTGCGAACGCCGAGCCTGCCGTGTCCGCAAGGCGACCAGTGCGAGGATGAGCCACCAGTCGGCGCGACGGATGACGTCCCGCCGCTATGACTGCCGTTTGAGCCCTGCCGCAGCGAGCCACGCCACCAACGCACGTTCCGCTTGGGACATACGCAGTTCCAGCGTTGGCTGATCGGCCGTCACCGCGGCCGCCAAGCGCGCCGCCAGCACGGCCGCATCGGGAACCGCCGAACTGGCACAGATCTGCACACCTGCCGAGCGCGCCGCGGGACGATGGCCCAACGGCATCTCTGGCGGCGCAAACAGCAGCCAACCGCGCCAATCACCGGTCTGCGCATCGCGCAGCGGCCAATGCACGGTCCCGGGCGTCCGGCGGAGATCGCCCGGCGGCGGCCCGGGCTGCGGCAGGTCGTCCTGATTGGGCGCAACGTAGACGTTCAACTGCAGCGGTCCTGCGCGGCCAAGTGCGACGACGGTCAACTCCGCGCCGATCGGCAGGCGCGCGAGCCACGCTTCCGCTTCGCCTGCCGGAACGTTCAGCGCCCGCCCAAGCGCCAACAACTCTGGCTGCAGCGCCGTCACCGGCTGCCGCCGCATCGCCACGTGCAGCGCGCGCGCGTTGCCCGTCACGTCCTCGCGCAGGAGCGCCGGTTGCGGTACCCGCGCCGCCAGCAACGCCAGCCACGCCTCCTGCACCGGACGCGGCAGCGGCCCCAGCACGCTCAGATCCAGCGGGTCGTGCGTCCGGTACGTCCGCTCCTGCAGTTCGCGACCGCGCCATTCCAGCGCGTGCATCGGGACTGGCAGGTTGCCGCCTTCCAGGTACAGCCGACGCGTCCAACCCTGCGCCGTCCGCGCAAGCCCGAACTGCACTGCGTTCGGCGCGTTGTGGGCTTGGAGCATCGCGGACAGGCGCTCGCGAACGTGCGTCGGCATCGGCGCCAGCGCGATCCAGCGGGTGAGCGCCGCAACCGGGTCAGTCCGCAGCGCACGCAGCGTTGTCCCGATAATGAACCGCGCGCTCTCCACGCCGGTCGCTCGCCAGCGCGCCGATGCCTCTACCGCCACGGGCAGCCGCTCGCGCCGCAGTTGACCGGGCTGCAGCAACTCGGCCAGCAGCCACCGCTCATGATCGCGCAGAAGCGCGCGCGCCGCCGGACTCCCCATCGCCGTCGCCTGCGCGAGCCACCGCCGCAGCGCCGCGTAATGCGCTTGCACGTCGGGCGGCACGGTCGCCAGCAGGGCCTCGGGCGTCGGCGGCAGGAGAATCGTCATCGGCGGCGGGCGATCCTTCTGCGGCTACAGGGGCAGCGTCGTGGCCAGTTCAATGCGCGCCAGGAACACGGGCAGCACTTGGGTCGCATCCTGGCGCACGGCGTCGGGAATCTGGCCGTGCGTCACGTCAAACTGCGCGGTGCGCCGCCACGCCGGTTGCCGATCGTCGCGCGGCCGCACGTCCACCGCAAATTGCTGCTGGTTCTGGGTCAACAGCCAGCGCACGCCGGCCTGATGCCGCGCCACGCTGGCGATCCGCCAATCCAGCAGCGCCGCGCCAACGCCCAGGTCCAACGTCGCCGCCCAAGCCTGCAACGCGCCGTCGGGCGCCGCTGCCACCGTCGTCGCCGGAGCGGATGCCTCGTGGCGTTGCGGCCGCAGCGTCGCCTCCTCCCAGCCAAAAGTCTCGATGTAGGCGTGCGACAGGCCGCTGCAACCCGTCCGCGCGTGGTCGCAGACGCCCGCCCACAGGCACGCGTACGACGGCACGGCTTCCCAGTAGTCGCGGTCAATCAGCGTCGTCGGCTGGCTGTCGTCCTGGCAGTTGGCGTGCCGGCCGAGGAGGCAGCGCGGAAACCACTTTACCGTCGCGGCAATCCGGGCGTCGGCGCAGGCATCCAGCGCGCCCAGCAGGTACGGCTGCAGTTCGGCGACTGGCACCATCTGCTGGCGCATCGCCGTGTGGTCCACGCGCGGCCACAGGTTCCAGAAATCCATGCCAGCCGGCCGCAGCGGCGCAATCAGCCGCACGATGTCGGTGAGCTGGCGGTAGTTTTGCTGCACCGTACACGTGTTGGTGTACAGCCGCGCGGATGAGGCCGCGATCGCCTCCAGCCCAGCCAGAACCGCCGCAAACGCGCCCGGTCGCTGGGTAATCGCCGCCATCGTCGGTTCGTCGGCGCCGTGCACGGACACGAAGAACTCGTCCGCGCCCGCGGCGATCAGCTCATCCAGCAGCGCCCCGGAACCCAGCCGCGTCGCATTCGTCTGGATGCGCACATGCTCCACCGACGGGATGCTCCGGGCAATCGCAATGTATTCCAGCAATTCCGGCTCAAGCGTCGCCTCGCCGCCTGACAACACGATTTGGCGGATGCCGCGCGTGTGCTGCGGATCGCGGGCAAAAGCGCGGAACGTCGCGAGATCAGTGCCGGGGCGTTGACCGAGGACGTCTTCAACCATGCAGAACGTGCACGCCAGGTTGCAGCGAAAGCCAAAGGCGACGAGCACGCTGTGCGGCATCGTGCGTTCCAGCGGCACGAGCGGATCGGGCGCGGCGGTCGCGTGGCGCATGCTAGTACGAGCCATAGATGCCGCTCTTGGTGAAGGTGAAGCCCGGTCCATCGACGTCCGCCGGCGTCGACTGGAAATCCGCGCCCAGATCCCACTGCAGATGGGCGAACTGCGGCAGATGCGCATGCAGCTTGGCCCGCAGCGGTTCCGGCCAGGCGTGGCGCTGCAGGAAAAATTCGAGTTGATGAACGTCTACTCTCGACCAGTAGACCGCGTCGGCCTGGCGCTTGTTGGCCACGCAGAGGTGCAGGCAACGCATGAGCTGCGGCGGCAACAGGCGCGCCAACGCGAGCGGATGCGGGCGGGCATGGACGGACACCCGCAGACGCGCGAGGATGTCATCGATCCCAGCGAGCGGATCGCGGAAGAGATAGTGATTTTCCAGCTCCGGCGGCGCGTCCGTGCGCAGCTTGTAGGAGAGCCCGCTCGACGCCAGATACACGCTCGAGGTACACGCCCGCGCGCCGCGAAGTTGATAAACATCAAGTTCGATGCTGAACATCAGCCACGCCCAGTGCGCGGGAATCGCGCCCTCGACGTGCAGCGGCTTGAACAGCTCTGTGACGCGGGCGAGCGTGAAGTCCGGCGGATTGTGCGGCCTGCGGTAGAAATAGAGCTCCCAACTCGTGGCGTCGGGCTGGCCATCGCGCTGCTTGATGCCCCAGACCACCTGGTTGGCGCCCAGACCCTCACGCAGCCGCTTGAGCAGCGCCTCGCCTTCTGCCAGGACGCCGTGCGCCTCCCAACTCCAACGCAGCAGATTTACTGAGAGCAGATCATCCGGCGTCGTCGTCTGCGGTTCGTACGGCAACAGGCAGTAGTCGTAGTGCGGCGCGACGGGCGCGTGCGCAGGCCGATGCTGCGGCCAGAGCGGAAGTTGCGGCAATGGATGGGCGGCTGTGGCCATCTGCAATACCGCTCCCTGATGGCGGGTCGGCTGGCTGTGAACGCGCGACGGGGTCGTCTTTGGCGCCTGCTGAGGACCGTAGCACAGCGCCGGTTGGCGTGTCGAACGGGTTTTATCGCGCGGGACGCGGTTCTACTTGCTCAAGCCCGCGAATACGCCCCGCTCACACGCGCCGTGGGCATGCTCGCCCGCGAGGGCAAAGAACGCCGCATCGCGGGTGCCGGTCGGCACGGCTTCGTCGACAAAGCCGATAATCGCATCCGCCGGAATGCCGCGGCTGCAAATGGCTGCGACAATCGGATTGAGGCAACGCCGCCCGTCGGGCAGGGACGCGACCATCGCCGCGACCTCCAAGGACGCCATCTCGCCCGTCGCCGAAGTGAGCAGCGCGCAGTCCGACTGGCCCTTGACCAGCCACCGCGCCAGCAGGAGATCCATCAACGTGCGGTTGGCCAGCGTCGCCACACCGCTGACTTCGCCCTTGCGCACCACGGGCGATTGCATGAGCCGACGACACGCGCCGCCCGATTCCCCGCCGCCCGGCGCCGCCACGCCTTCGCAGCGGTTCACGGAAAGCCGCAGGTCGGGCTCGCGCTTGTCGACCGCGCCCTGCGCCGTGATGCGATCCAGCCAGCTCAGCGCGCCCTCGGTCGTGCTCGCCACCCCGCGCAACCGGTGCGCCAGCCAGACCGCGTAGATGTTCGAGCGCACCGGATCCATCGGCATGGTGTCCTCCGCGCCGTCGGCGAGACCGTCCTGCGCCAGATCCGCGAGCGTCTCGGCATCGCGGTGCGTGGACATGTGCACGTAGCGGCACGTTTCCCCGCCGCGTTTGCGATCCAACTTGTGCGCAGTCAGCCATGTCCGCGCCGTCTTGAGCGCGGCCGGATCGACAAACCGCCGCGCCAGCTCTGCGTCTGCCTCGGCGCACGTCATGTCCGGCAGGGTCAGTTCCAGTTCCGGCGCCTTTTCGACCTTCACGTCGACCATGCCCGGCCGCTCAAACCGCACGATATGCTGACTGAACTCCGCCTTTTGCAGCCACTCCAGCTCCGCGGCCAGCTTGCGCCGCTCGCTTTGGGTCAGCTCGTCGGTGCCGTCCAGCAGCAGCAGCCACGGCGCATCGCCCAATTCGTCGCGCAGTTGCCCGGCAGGATCCTCGCCCGGTCGGCTGCCGAGCTGCGCGAGGAGCACGCGGGCCAGCGCCGGCTGCGAAGCCGTCGCCATTTCCAGCTTGGCGCGCAGATCGAGCCCAACGTCGACGCGGAAAGTCATCCGCCTGCCGCAAGTCAGCGCTTCCAGCCCCCAGGCGAGGCGGCTCTTGCCCGAACCGCCGCGCGCGATCACCCAAGTCTCCGCGCCCGGCTTGGCGGTCAGGAGCCGCTCAGCGACCTGAGCTTCCGTGAGAGGCGGCTGGCCCGGCGCGCCCGTCTGCGTCAGGAGAAACGGCTGTTGGCTGCCATCGGCGATCGCCGCCGCGAGCGCGCGCGAGGCCGCAGTACAGCGATCATCCATCGCTTCTGGGAGTTTGCGCGGCCCGGTCGCCGAAGCGCCAGAGCAAGCCGCGAGCGGCGAAGTCAGGAGGCAAACCAGGACGCCAGGGAGGATGGAGTTGCGCATGGCGAAAGGCTAACAACCCGACGAGGTTTTGTGCAAGGTGGGGCGAGCGGCTACGCGCATGCGGGGCAATATGACGAAGGCGGGTGCGCCATCGAGGCCCGGGTTTCTTTCGGGGGCGCGGGGCCAGGATTTGCACCGTCACGCGCGAACACGCCGCCGCGACCGCCGCGCATCGCATCCACAAACCGCGCAGGCAATTCTGAAACTTTGGAAGCGGGCGCTTGTGATCGCGCTCGAATCGTCTTGCTCCTGCGGTTTTGCGCGCGTACGCTGAATAGACGCACAGCGGGTCATCCGCTCGGCGCGGAGATGATCATGCGGCAACATCCGTCCCGTTCAGTTCGGTTGGCCCCGGTCTTTCGCAAGTGGCCGCTGCGCCTTGCCGCGCTCACGCTCATCACCGTGACAAGCAGCTGCGGCGACGACTACACGCTCGTCGAAGGCAGCGGAACTGCGGACGGACAGGCTGATTCCGATGGCCTTCTGCTTGACGACACAGCGCTCAATGACACCCTCCTCGCCGACGGCTTTGTCACGGACGCGCCGAACGGCGACGCCTCCGCCGACGCCTCCGCCGACGCGCTCGACGCCAGCGAGGTCGTGAACGCCGACGCCATCGATGCGAGTGACGCCACCTGCAGCGGCCAGATCGGCTGTCCATGTACCAGCGGCAGCGAGTGTGGCAGCGGCGTCTGCACCGGCAGCGTCTGCGCGCCAAGTTGCCAGCCGAACCCCGCCGTGCTCGAGACCTGTAACGGCATCGACGACAACTGCAACGGCCTCACCGACGAAGGCACCTGCGACGACGGCAACCCGTGCAGTGACGACAGCTGCAAACTCACCAGCGGATGCGTCCATTTGGCCAACAACGCGACCTGCACGGACGGCAACGCGTGCACGGTCGCAGACGCGTGTTCAGGCGGCGTGTGCCTGCCCGGCATCGCGAGCGCCACCGCGTGCGACGACGGCAATCCGTGCACGACGGACTACTGCCTGCCGCAATCAGGCTGCCAATTCGCCAACAATCCGTTGCTTTGCGACGACGGCAACGCCTGTACCGTCGGCGACGTGTGCGCCAAGGGCGCGTGCCAGCCCGGCGTCGTGAAGGACTGCGCGGCTGCTGGCGTGTGCACCAACCTCGTTTGCAACAGCGCGCAAGGCTGCATCCCCGGCGACGCGACGCCGACTTGCAGCGACGGTAACGCCTGCACAGTCGGCGACAGCTGCGGCTCAGGCGTCTGCCTCCCCGGCAGCGTGACGATTTGCAACGACGAAAACGCGTGCACCGCTGACTTCTGCGATCCGCTCAAAGGCTGTCTGTACCAGGCCATCGCGGCGGGTTGCTCGGACGGAAGCGCGTGCACCGTCGGCGACGCTTGCAAGGACGGCGCGTGCATCCCGGGCGCGGCGGTGAATTGCAGCGACGGCAACCCGTGCACCGCTGACAGCTGCGACGGCAACCTGGGCTGCACCACGACGCCGACGACCGACCCGTGCACCGACGGCAACGCCTGCACCGTTGGCGACGCCTGCGTCGGCGGCACCTGCCAGCCGGGCGCGCCCGCCAGCTGCGACGACGGCAACCCGTGCACCACCGATTCGTGCAGCGCGGCCACGTGCTGCAAGACCACCAACAACAGCCTCGCGTGCAGCGACGAAAGCGTCTGCACCGTGGGCGATGTCTGCAACAGCGGCGCGTGCGTCCCCGGCAAGCTCCTGCCCTGCAACGACGGCAATCCGTGCACGACCGACGCGTGCGATCCCGCCACCGGCTGCAACTTTACCGCCAATACCGGCGACTGCAGTGACAACAATGCGTGTACACAGGGAGATGTTTGCGCTGGCGGGGCGTGCATTCCCGGCGTGGGCAGCGCGTGCGACGACAAGAACCCTTGCACAGCGGACACCTGCGACCCGAGCAGCGGCTGCGTCTTCACCAATACGACCGCGACCTGCTCGGACGGCAGCGTCTGCACCGTGGGCGACGCGTGCCAGGGCGGCGCGTGCCACGCGGGCAGCTTGGTCCCCTGCTCCGATGGCAATCCTTGTACGGACGACGCCTGCAACCCCGCGAGCGGCTGCACCTTCATCCCAAACAGCGTCGCGTGCGATGACGGCAGTTCGTGCACGGTGAACGACAAGTGCGTCGGCGGCGTCTGCGTCGGCGGTACCGCTGCGCCCTGCGACGACAACAACATCTGCACGACCGAGGTCTGCGATGCGCAAAATGGCTGCACACACGTCAACAATACGGCGCCATGCAGCGACGGGAACGCGTGCACACAGGGCGACGTTTGCGGCGGCGGCGTCTGCGCGTCCGGCGCATCACTTGTCTGCAACGACGGCAACCCGTGCACCACCGACGCGTGCGCTCCGGCGACGGGCTGCGTCTTCACGAACAACACGCTCGCCTGCACCGACGGCAACGACTGCACGGCCAATGACGCTTGTGCGGGCGGCGTCTGCGTCCCCGGCGCAGCGCTCGGCTGCGACGACGGCAACTTGTGCACGAACGACGCCTGCAACGCCGTCGGCGGCTGCAGCCACAGCAACAACGCGCTCGCGTGCAGCGACAACAACGCGTGTACGAGCGGCGACGTCTGCTCGGGCGGCACCTGTGCGGCGGGCAGCGCCATCGTCTGCAGCGACGGCAATCCTTGCACGGACGACGCGTGCGCCCCCGCGTCCGGCTGCGTCTACACCACCAACGCGATCGCGTGCTCGGACAGCAACGCCTGCACGAGCGGCGACCTCTGCGCGAGTGGCGTGTGCGTGCCCGGCACG
>CAINLT010000373.1 GCA_903850505.1 uncultured Myxococcales bacterium
CGCTGGCGCTGAAGTTTCCGGATGATGCGGAGCGGGTGAACGCGTATTTTGATGAACCGCCCAAGCCGAAGGCGGACGCGAGCCTGAGCGAGCCCGCGCCGGTGGTGGCGCCGGTGGTGAATCCGTAGCGCGGCTGGCGCGGCAAAAGACAGGAAATCACGAACACCTCCTGACGGCCAGTGTGCCGTCGGGAGCCCGCGGTGCCGCCTGCCACCTTTGCCTACAAACGCCGCGAGCCGGAGCGCACGGATCTGCATCGCCTCGTCCGCACTTGGTTCCCATCGATCCCCGGCATGCTGACCGAGCGCTTTGGCCCGCGGGCCAAGCTCGCGAAGTTTCAGACCCAGGCGGTAGCGCGCTATGTCGACTGTGGCCAGCTCGCGAACGGCTTTGTCCGCGTGCGCTGTACGTCGTGCGGCGACGACCGCCTCGTCGCGTTCTCGTGCAAAGTCCACGGCCTCTGCCCGTCCTGCGACGGCAAGCGGATGACCGAAGAAGCCGCGCATCTGGTGGACGCCGTCCTGCCGATTGTCCCATATCGCCAGTGGGTCTTTACGTTCCCCTTTTGGCTCCGGTACGTCATGGCGTGGAACATCAGCCTTCGCGACGCTATCTTGCGCATCGCCGTCGATTGCACACGGCAGTTCTACCTTCGCCGCCTCGCGCTGACGAATCCCAAGCTCGCCAAGCGCGCAAAGGTCGGCGGGCTGTCGGTCGAGCATCGCTTCGACTCCGCGCTCAAGATCGACGTCCACTGGCATCTCCTGCTCGCGGACGGCGTGTTCGTGCGGACCCGCGCCCGCAAGGACGCGCCCGCGCGCGTGAAGTTCATCCGCGCCGACGCGCTCAGGCCGCATGACGTGCCCGAGGTGCTGGCGCACGTGGAAGCGCGCGTGATGAAGCTTCTCAAGCGGCGCAAGCTGATCGCGGAAACGCCCGACGGCCAGCCACCTCCCGATGAGTTTGCGCGCAAGAACCCGGCGATGGCGGCGATCATCCAGGCGTCGCTGTTCGACAAGTCGGTGCTGGATCAGGATCGCTCGGTACCGCCGCTGCGCGAGCGCGGCGCGCTGCCCGATGACGTGAAGCCGCGCAGCAAGAACTGCACGCAGCACAATCAGTTCACGCTCCACGCGAATACCTACATCGCACCGCTGGATCGCAAGGGGCTTGAGAAGATGATCAGGTACTTATGCCGCCCGGCGCTGGCGACGGAGCGCGTGGAGCTGCTGGACGACGACGAAGTGGTGCGGCTACGTCTGAAGACGCCGTGGCGGGACGGCACGACGCACATCCGGATGGTGGCGGCGGAGTTCGTGCTGCGGCTGCTGGCGCTGATTCCAGCACCGCGCAAGAAGCAGTTCCGCTATCTGGGTGTCTTCGCCGCGAACGCGGCGTGGAGGCGCGAGGTGGTGCTGCGACCGAAGCCGCCGAAGAGCAAGAAGGGACCGGAGGCCGACAAGGACCCGTGTGCGCATGCGGAGCGCGAGACGAGGCCGGACGATACGCAGCCCGGCCACGCCCTATCGAGGCTCAGCTGGTCGCAAGCCATGCGCCGGACCTTCAAGCTCGACGTGCTGAAGTGCGCGTGTGGCGGACGGCGCGAGGTGATCGCGCTGATTCCGAGCGGCGAGATTGCGACGAAGATCCTGGCACATCTGCGGATGCCGGTAACGGCTGAGGGCTTTCTGCCGATCCGAGCGCCGCCGTGGACCGAGGACTTCGGCTGGCTGGCGGCGAATGAAGAAGTCGACCTGCCGTTCTTTGAAGACGACGCGGCCTAAGCGCTGAGGCGTAAGTGCTCAGGCGCGGGTGCGAGCGGGCGTGTGGACTGGCAGATGCCGGCCGCGGGTGGCGAGATCTGTCTGAAGTGGCCAAAACCGTGCGGTTTTGCCGCTTGACGAGGCCTGCGGAAGCGGCACAATGAGGCCGAAGTGGTGATTCGGAAGGGCCGAGGCTGCGGAGGAGCCGGATGTGGACGGGAAGTTCAGCGAGCAGACCCTATGGGAGTTCCTATGCGCCCGAGAAGCTGCTGACCGCGCTCTACCCGGAAGGCCTGACGTTCGTGCGCGGCGCGGCGGCGAAGCGGTGGTCAGAGACGGACACGCGGGTGCACCTGATCGCGCAGCAGCAGCTGGACGCGCAGTTCACAGCGCTCGGCGGCAAGGACCTGCTGGTGAACCTGCTGGCGACCCACAAGGCCACGGGCGTCGCGGCGGGCATCACGGCTGCCAAGTCGCTGGCTGAGACCCCGCCGGTGCGGGAGAAGCTCGACGCGCTCAAGGCGGCGTTTCGCGCGTATGTGCTGCAGGTGGCGGCAAATGCCGCGCTGGATCCCGCGGCGGCGGCGCACGCGCTGTCGGCCAAGCTGCTGGCGCCGCTGGCGACGTACGTGGCGCCGGATGTGGCGGGGAAACCGGTGCCAGTGGCGGCGGCGGCGGCTATGTCGACTGAGGTCGGGACGCAGAGTGCGGCGGCTAGTTTGTGACCGTGCATCCCCCCGTCACGCCTCCGTCAGGACAGCTCACAACCCAGGTACAGCGCGGCAGATGCGACCGGAAAGGGGGAATGACTCTCGTTTTCGCAGAACGCGGTCTCGACGCGGTCGCTGTGGCCCCCTCCGCTCCGGGCTCGCTCGCAAGCTCGCTTCACCCTGCGCTGCGGGGTCCACAGCGCGGGCTGGCGCCGCTGGAGCGCGGGCGATGAGCTTCGCCATCGCTGAACACGCGCTCGGCTACGCCGTCGCGACGTGCGGGTTTTTAATTGTCGCGGAGGGTGCGGGGTACTTGACGCGGGGGAGAGTGCGCCGTACCGTTGCAGCAGCGGCCAAGGCTGAGTTCCGGACTCAACCCGTTGCGTCGGTTCCACGCGTGGCATTCCGCTCCCGATGC
>CAINLT010000374.1 GCA_903850505.1 uncultured Myxococcales bacterium
ATGGCATTGCCGCCGTGGCCCGTGTGCAGCGACACGCCATGCTGCCGGACAGCGCGCAGATCCAGATGGTCCGTCCCCGAGGACAGCGTCGCCAGCGCGCGCAGATGCGGTAGGCCCGCGAGGAGGGGCGCATCCACGCGCGTCGTGGTGCGCACGAGCAGCGCGTCTGCGTCCCGCGCGTGGGGCGTGTGCGGCGTCAGGTCGCGCGGCGCAAACGGCAGGAGGTCAAAGCCGTCCAGCCAGGTCAGCGGCAACGAGTTGGCGTGCCCGGAAAGAACCGCCGTGTCGACGAGCAGCCGGGGCATCTATGCACCCCGACCGAAGTTTGCGATCAAACCTCCACGATCCGCGGCGTGCCACCGGAAGTGCACGGGCGCGGTCCCAGTCCGAAATGCAACAGGTCTCACCGAAAGCGTTTGGTGTTGGCCAGCGGTCAGCATGTCTACTTTGGCTCCGCGGTCTCAGCCAACTGCAGCAGGTGCTGCCACTCGCCGTCGGTGAGCGGAATCACGGACAGGCGGTTCTCGCGGATGAGCTTGATCTCCGCCAGCGGCCCGCCCTTCGCGTGCTCCTCACGCATCGTCTGCAGCGTCACCGCCTTCTGCAGCGGCGCCACGGGAGCGACCTGTACCGCGGACCAGCGCTGGTCATCCGTCGTCGGATCCTGGAATGCTGTCTTGACCACATGGGCGATGCCGACCGCTTCCTTGCCGACGTTCGAATGGTAAATCAGCACGCGATCGCCCAGCTCCATCGCCCGCATGTTGTTGCGCGCCGTGTAGTTGCGCACGCCGTCCCACGTCGCCACGCCGTCCCGCAGGAGGTCCTGCCAGGAAAACGCGTCGGGCTCCGTCTTCATCAACCAATAGCGCATGACACTCCGGGAGGCCGTTCCAGCCGGCGCGACGGTACGGCGTGGCTGCGACGCTGGCAAGTGCAGCGATCGCCCGTCGTGGTGAAAAGCCATGAAATGACGCAAAAAACTTGCGATTGCGGGCGGGGCCGGAAGCCGTTATCCTGCCCGCTTGGGGCCTGACCGCCCTGACTGGCAGGATTGTCCATGCACTTTTTCTTCCCCCGCGCGTCGCTCCTCGCGGCGACGTGCCTTGTTCTGGCGTTTGGCCTTGCGGCGTGCAGCAGCAACAGCGGCGGCAGCGGTGGCAGCGGGCTTGTCTTGCCGGACGCCAAAGGGGACATCGCCAAGGATGGCGATACGGGCGGGCTCAGTGACGGCACCGGATCCAGCACGGATCAGGACGCGGTGACGCTAACGGACGCGTGCGCCGATCCGCAGAATTGCCTCCCCGACGGCACCGACGGCAGCACAGATGGCGACGTCAGCACTGGCAGCGACACCGGTCCCCTGGACACCGGGCCCACGTACACCGGTCCTGCCTGCACCAAGAACTCCGTCTGCAAGGACCTCGCGGACACGCCTTACTGCGCGATTACCAAAAACCAGTGCGTGCAATGCCTGTTTGACACGAACTGCACCGACCCGCAGAAGTGCGTCGACTTCCAGTGCAAGACCATCTCGTGCACGCCCGGCGAAAAGAAGTGCAACGGCCTGTTCCTGGACACCTGCATCGCCACCGGCAACGGCTTTGACACCGAGGCGTGCCCCGACAGCAAGCCATTTTGCCTGAACGACGATTGCCGCGTCTGCGATGCCGGCAAGGAATACTGCGCCAAGTCGGATCCGTCGATCGTCAACTTTGACGTCGTGATGAAGTGCAGCGCGGACGGCGCCACGACCAACGTCTTGCACCAATGCGCGAGCGGCCAGCAGTGCATGAACAACACGTGCATGGTCTGCGTGCCGGGCTCCAAATCCTGCGAGAACGGCGCGGCGGTCGAGTGCAAGTCAGACGGCTCCGGCTGGAACGTGACGAAGGACTGCGCCGCGAACGGCTGGGCGTGCGTGGGCGGCCTGTGCACGGACCCGTGCGCGGGCGACATCAAGGCCAACACCAACGTCGGCTGCGACTATTTCGCCGTGGACCTGGACAACGTCTACATCCCCGACGGCAAGGGCGGCTTCTTTGACGCGCAGAACGCCCAGTTCTCCGTCATCGTCTCCAACACCAAGCCGGCGCCGGCGACCGTCACGGTCATCGCGACGGACGCTGCGGGCGTGGAGCACCAGTCCAAGTACACCGTGCAGGCCAACGGGCTGAAGATCCTCAACCTTCCCGACCCGCTGTGGAAGATCAAGCCGCTCAACCAGGACGGCACGGCGATTACCAAGAACGTGTACCGCATCAAGTCCAACCAGCCGATCGTCGCGTACCAGTTCAATCCGCTGCAGGACGTGGGCGTGTTCTCCAACGACGCGTCGCTGCTGCTGCCGTCCAACGGCTTGGGGCAGGAATATTGGGTGATGACGCGCGAGCAGTCCGTGGACGCGCTGAAGAGCTACTTCACGGTGGTGGCGACCGCGGGCGGCACGCAGAAGACGCATGTGACGATCGTGCTGTCCGCGCCGACGGTCGCCGGGCCGAATCTGCCGGCCAAGAACGCCGGCGACACGATGGAAGTGGACCTGCAGGAAGGTGAAGTGCTGAACGTCGAGACCAACAAGATCGGCGCGGACATGACCGGCACGTGGATCAAGGCGGATCGGCCCATCGCGGTGTTTGGCGGCTCGGAAGCGTCCAACTCGCCGAACACGGACCACTGCATCAACGGCAAGTGCGAATTCCAGGGCTGGACCTGCACGACCAACGCCGACTGCCCGACGACGTGCTGCAGCGACCACATGGAAGAACAGCTGTTCCCGATTTCGTCCTGGGGCACGACCTACCTCGCGACCAAGGTCCAGAAGCGCGGCAATGAAAAAGACGCGTGGCGCATTCTCGCCGCGAGCGATGGCACGACCGTGACGACCGACCCGCCGCAGGGCGCGATTCCGGTGCTGAATCAGGGACAGTGGTTTGAGTTCGAGTCGGATCAGGACTTTGTCATCAAGGCGGACAAGCCGGTCCTGGTCGGCCAGTTTATGGCGGCGTCGTTCGCGCCGGGGCCCAACTCGGACACCTGCACCGGCACGGCGGTTGGCCAAAAAGTCTGCGCCTACACGTGGAACGTCAAGGACTACCCGTGGACGTGCAGCAAGAACGCCGACTGCCCCAACATCGCCGAACCGGGCGACGCGGGCATCGGCGATCCGGACTTTTCCTTGTCCGTCTCCACCGACCGCTTCCTGGACGACTACGTCTTCCTCGTGCCCAGCAACTACAAGGCCAATTACATCAACGTGATGGCGCCGACCGGCGCGACGATGACGCTGGATGGCGCGCCGCTGACGGGCTTGACGGAATTCGCGCCCGGCTGGTCCGTGCTGCGCTCGCCCATCGCGCCGGGCTCCCACGCGCTCAAGTCCGCGCAGAAAGTTGGCCTGCTGGTCTACGGCTGGGCGGATTTCGTCAGCTACAGCTATCCGGGCGGCGCGTCGCTGAAATAGCGGTATTTTCTAGCGCTTTACGACGCCCGCGCCAAACAGCTTGCTCAGCCACGTCGACTTCTCCGGTTGGGCCTGCATCGGTGGATGCCCGCCGCTCGCGGGGCGCCGCTGGCCGGTCGTCCCCATCCGCGCTTCCATCTCGGCGAGTTCCGCCATCGTGTTTCGCCGCTGATTCATCAGCCGCATCTCGCGGGTTGCCTCGACGTGCTGCGGCAACAAATCCAGACAAACCTGCAGATTGTGCAGCACCAAATGCCGTTCGCCGTGCAACTTGTGCCACATCGCGAGGTAGTAGGCCGCTTGCCCATGCTGCGGCGTGTGCGTGTGGTGCGTCGCGACTTCATTCCACAGCCGCTTGGCGTGCTCCAGCCGGAACGTTTCCGCGTTGGCGAGGTTGCTGAAGATCGCGTGCCCAAGCAGCACTTTGCACTCGGCGATGGCCGTGGGCTCCGTCAGGACCGGCAGGGCGAGCTGCAGCGTTTCCTGCGCGGCGGCCCAGTCTCGCCGACCCAGTTGGATCCGCGCGGCATCGACATACGCGCCGGCGGACTTGGCATCGGTCGGCGCCGCGACCGTGTGAGCCTGAACGCTCGCCTGCGCGCCAGGCGTTGCGGGTCGATGCATCAGCGGTTCTGGCGCGAGAACAGGCCGGTTCCCGGTGATAGGCGACGCCAGCGGCGTCGGTCGGTGCGTCGGCGCAGCGACGGCCAAGTGCGCAGTCGACGACGGGCGCGCGCGCACAACGATGTCCGCCGGAATCAAGTTCGCCGTGCTGGAATGGCGCGCCGTGCTGAAAGACCGTGCCAGGGAATCCACATACGCCTGCCGCCGATCCAGATTCGACAGCGTCGCATTGGCCGCCGAGACCAGTTCAAACGCCCGCGACGCCAGCCGGCGCATCTCGGAATCATGGGCGATCTGCGGCGAATCCGGATGCGTCAGCCGGGTCAGCCGGAAGTAGGCGTCGCGGATTTCCAGGGGCGTCGCGTCCACCGGCACCTGAAGCACCGCAAAGTGGTCCGCGCCCGCGTCTACGGCGGCCACGATGGCGCGCAAGGCCGCGACGGTTTCTTGCAAGGTTGGTGTCTCCATCGTCCAGATCCACAAGCGCCGTGAAGCGCCCGGTTGGAAGACATCGGCTGGCCCCTGAGACTGACGCGCAGCGCCGCGCCACGCGCGAACCGCACACGCTTGCTCCCGATAGAGCCGCCCATATGCCCAGCTATCCAGCGCTCCTGATGCCCCACGCACCAAGACCGCTCTTTGAAGTTAGCGCCATCGTCGGCGGTCGGCCGCTCTTTAGTTGCATGCAGATGTGGCGAAATTGTAAGCAAACATGTGCGTCGCCGCGACGGCGCGAAAGCGTTGCATTCGCCCGTGTCGCGCTACCGCAAACCCTCGGACAAGACGACTTGCCCCGCCATCGCCGGGTCCAGCGCCAGCCGCACGAGCGCGTGGGCCAAGCGGGCGTCCGTTGTCGACTTGTACCGATCGCGCAGCGTTGTCGCTCCGAACGCCCCGAGCACGTTGAGGAATCCGTCCACGGCCTTGCCGGCGAACGCCTCGCTCGGTCGCGGTTCATCGCGCTGACCCGTAATGATGCTCGGCCGCGCCAGCGTGAACGGAACGCCGGACGCGCGCACGGCTTCTTCCGCTTTCCACCGCCACTGCAGGTAAGCGCCCTGGGCGTTTGGCCCGGCACCCAGCGAGGACAGGTACACGAACCGCGTGATCCCGCCCGCCTGCGCGCTTGCCTCAGCCAGGAGCTTGGGCAGCGCGTGGTCCACGGCCTCGTAGCTGTTGGCGGATTCGCCTTGCGCCTTCATCCGCGCCCGCGTCGTGCCGATGCAGCAGAACACGAGCGTCACGCCCCGCCGCCGCAACGTCTCCGCCATCGCGGTCGATTCCCAGGCCGTCGTGTCCACCTCCGCGCCCAGCGCGGCAAAATGCGCCTGCCACTTGGCCAAATCATGCGAGTCCGGCCGCACGTGCGCCACGGTCGCGATCCCGCGCTGCCGCAACTCCGTCACCACGGCCTTGCCGGTAAAACCCGTTGCGCCTGTCACAAATGCCACTGTCATGTTCGCTCCCTATTTGCCGCACAGATCGAGCACGCTCGGCACATCCGTCGGGCTCGGCTGGCCCGGCGGCGCTTGCAGGCGCATCGGCCAACGCCCCATGGAGGCGAGCCGCGGCTGCTTGGCGTAGAACGCACAGGTCGCGGTCACATTCCGCTGAAAATCCTTGCCGCGCCGCAGAATCACCACGGCCGTGTCGTCCACCCAAGCCAGCGCGAACTGCTGCGGATCCAGAGGCCGGATGCGCAACCAGTCGGAGCTGCGCTGTATCACGACGGCGATCGCGTTTTGCTGCAACAGGCTCTCCGCCTGCGGCGCGTGCGCCTGGATCGCCAGCCCGTCGAGCGCCCACTGCCGGCCGGCCATCAGCATTCGGCCGTCGGTCGACGGTTGCAGGCGGCCCTTGAGCCACCAGGTCAGCCAGCCGCCCCACGGATCGGGGTTGAACAGGCGGCCTTCCAGCGGCGTGCTGGCGAGAAACTGCGTCGTCGCGACCGGAAAATTGCCTTGGACCCAGTCGTTCTCCGGCCAGACTTCCGGCACCCGGCCCACGGTCCACCACACGCTGCCGGCGACGGCAAACGCGAGCAGCGTGCGCGCGACGGCGGGAATCGCCAGCCGGAATTGCCCGACAACGAAGAGCAGCGGCAGCCAGGAAAAGAACGTCATCCGGCGCGTGTGCAGGCCCTCGACGCTGGCGAGGAGCGCGGGCAGCAGGTTGGGAAACGCGTCCGTCCACGGCTTGCGCCGCCAAAGCGCAACGGCGAGCACGCTCAGCAACACGGCGCCAAGAACGAGCGGAATCCACGGCTGGACGCGCCAGATGTCAGGTGCCCAGGTCGGCGCCCACTCTTCCACCAGCCCCTCGGCGACCTTGGGCGAGCGCAACGCGTACGGCAGCAGCTGCCAGCCGCAGGGCTGCAGGAACACGGCGATGGCCGCGATGAGCGTCCGCGCCAGCCACGGCCGGTCCAACGGCGGCTTGCCCGCCCGCCAGCGCGCCCACATCAGCCCGAGCGTGTGCAGCCCGACGAACACCGGCGCGACGATTTGCGACGAATGCGCCTGCGCCCAAACGACGAGCAGCGCGCCATACGCCAGCCAGCGGCGCCGCGACCAGCGCCCGGGTTGCGCCAGCACGACGCCGAGGGTCAGCAGCGCGAACACCCAGCCCAGGACGTGCGGACGTGCGGCGGCGTGTGGCTGCGTGACGAGCCACCAGATGGCAGTACCGCCCAGCGCGGCCGACCACCGTTGACTGGCGCGGTGCAACAAATGCGCGACGAGCGCGGCAGCCGTCGCGATGAGCACGCCGCGCAGGAGCCGCAGCCCGGCAAAACCCAGAAGCTGCGTCACGCCCGCGAGCACGATCTGCGCCAACCACTCGTGCTGGAGGTCGCCACCGCGGTCGTTCCAAATGAGCGGATCGGGCGAGGGCAGGAGCGTGCCGTGCTGCAACATCCAGCGGCCGATGGACAGGTGCATCCACTCGTCGCCTTCCTTCAGCGGTCCGAGGTTGCGCGCGAGCACGCCCAGGCACAGCGCGAACACGCCGAGGCGCGCGAACCGCTCCGGCCACGGCAGTTCGTTGGGATCAGTTGATGGCACCGGCAACCCGCAGCGCCGCAATCGCGGCAGCGTCGTAACCTGCGGCAGTCAGCACGGCAGCGGTGTCATGGCCGGTTTCAACCGCGGTGCGCGTGTAAACGGCCGGCGTCGCGGAAAAGTGCACCGGCGTTGCGACCTGACGGTGCATCGCGCCGGTTTCGTCGGCCACGGCGACGATCATGTTGCGGGCGAGGAATTGCGGATGCCGGACGGCCTCCGTCGGCGACAAAACGGGCTCCACGCAGCAATCGATGTCGGCGAAAGTATCCCGCCACTGCGCCAGCGTGCGTGTCGCCAGGATTGCCGCGACCTTGGCCTTGAGCGCCGTGATCTCCTCGCGGGTTCCCGCCGGCTCCAACTCCAGCTCGGGCGCGCCGACCGCTGCGCAGAACATCGACCAGAATTTTGGCTCCAGCGCAGCCATCGCCAAATGTCGGCCATCGGACGTTGCGTAGTAGTCGTAGACGCCGCCGCCATTGAGCGGTTCCGTCGCCGGACCGGCATCATGATCGGCCGCGAGCGCCGCGGAGACGCTCAGCAGGTTCATCCATAGCGCGCCGTCGGCCATGGACACATCGACGAACTGGCCCTCACCCGTCTGCAGCCGATGGATGACCGCAGCGAGAATGCCCGCGACTGCGCCAAACGTACCGCCGCCAAAATCGCCTTGCAGCGCGCCATTGGGCGTTGGACCTTGGCCGGGCCGGCCGGTGTGATAGGCAACGCCCGCGGTTGCGAGGAAGTCGATGTCATGACCCGGACGATCGCGCCACGGCCCGGTCTGGCCGTAGCTGCTGATGCCGCACCAGATGAGCTTGGGCTGGAATTCCCGCAGCGCCGCATAGCCCATGCCCAGCCGGTCCAGCACGCCGGGGCGGAACTGCTCCACGATGATGTCGTACGCGCCGACGAGCTTGCGCACGACGTCCAGCGCGCCGGGCGCTTTCAGGTTCAGCGCGATCGAGCGCTTGTTGCGGTTCACCGCCCGCCACGCCGCGCCCTTGTCGCCGGAATCGAGAGGCGGCATCCACCGCAGCAGGTCGGGACGGTCCGGCGCTTCCACGCGCAGCACGTCCGCGCCGTTGTCAGCCAGCCATTGCGTCGCCAGCGGACCCGGATACAGCGCGGTAAAATCGAGGATCTTCAGACCTGCGAGCGCGCCGGACATGGGTCACAACCTGTGGATTTGTCTACTTGGTGCCGGAGCAGTCCGACGGCAGCCACACTGCCGGGTCCAAGCGCTCTGCGGTGAACGTTGCGCCCATGCACACTGCGCGCGCGCCGTATTCGTCTTTGCAGCCGTACTTCAGGCCGGTACCCGCGCACATCCCGTGATCGCACGTGACGCCGCCGGGGCAAGGGGATGTCGCGTCGCAGGAGGTGCCGCCGGCAAAAGCGCCGAGCAAGCCGCCGAGGCTCTGCCAGTTGTTGCCGCAGAGGCTGCAATCGCCTTCGGGCACCGTAGAGGCGTCGGCGGGGCTGGGCTGCGGCGTGATGCACACATCGGAGGACTGGCCCGGCGTGGTTTGGCACGTGCACAGATGGAAGAGCGCGGCCTCGCTGAACGAGCCTTCAAACACTTGGCCATTCTCAATGCGCTTGCAGTCCGCGGACACGCTGGCGCGGATTTTGACGCCGCGGATCGGAATCGCGTGGTCAGCGCCGATCTTCGGCGTCATGTTCTGCAAGTAGCCGCAGTTCTTGGGGTGTTCGAGCGAGCCGGAATAGACGTTGATGGAGCCCGTTTCGGAATCCAACAGATCGCAGCCCTTGCGCGGCAGCTTGATGATCGCGGTCGTCTGCGGCAGCAAGCAGGGCTTCTTGGTGTCGCCCACGCGCGCCGCGTTGGTGACCGAGATCTCGATGTCGGTGGCAGTGAGCTTGGTGACCTTGACGTAGAAGTTGAGTTCGTACGCGTTGATGTCCATCTGCCACAAACTGTTCAGGACCGGGATCACGGCGAAGTTCGGGTCGCCGTCGACATTGGTCAGCTGCAGCGTGTTGAACCGGTAGATATCACCAACTTGCAGGCAATCGCAGGCCTGAACCGCGCAACCATCGCCTTCGCAGGCGTCCGCGGCACCGGTGTCGTCGCTCATCAGCGGAATGTGGTTGGCGTTGGTGTCGACTGGATTGCTGCAGCTGATGAGGCTGAACAGACCAAAGCCGAACGTTGCTACGATAGTGCGAATACGCTGCATGAACCCCCATTTGACGCGGACGCTGCGTACCATGACGCACCCCCCATCGCCTCCCGCCTGCAAGCGTGGCATAGGCGCGTGGGCTTCGTCAAAATGTCACCCGCTGGACGTGAAACGTTGCCGCTGCTACTGTCGCCGCGGGGGAACTCGTTACGGCGAGACTTGGGGAGTGAAATGTCGAAGTATTTTGCAACGTTGTGTGTGCGTTCTGCGATTTGCGCAGCTCCGCTTCTTGGCTTGCTGGCGCAGAACGCGTACGCGGGCGGCTTTGAAGTGCCGGACAACGGCGCTCAGTCAGTGGGACGCGGCAATGCGTTTACCGCCAAGGCGGACGACTTGACGGCCCTCGCGCACAATCCAGGTGCGTTGATCAAGTCCAAGGGCGCCAACATCCTGTACTCGCACAACGTGGTGCACGCGCCGCAGACGTTCACGCGGCAGGTGTCGAACATGCCGTCCTTGCCGCTGCCGACCTTGCCCGACGGCACGAAGGCAGACCCGTTTGCGACGCAGTCCAACCAGACGCCGTGGTTTGCGCTCGGTGGCATGCTGGTCGGAAGCTACGATTTTGGCTTGGAGAATTGGACCTTCGCAGCGGGCGTCTATGGCCCGAGCGCGGCCGGTCACCAGGAGTGGAACGTCAACGGCGGCCAGCGCTGGATGCTGACCAAGATGGACGCGCTGATGGTGTTCTACAGCCTCGCGGCGGCGTATGGCGTGCCGGACAAGTTCGGCATCGGCGTGACCGCGCAGATCGTCAGCCAGCCGTCGACGACGCTCAGCCTCGTAGTGGACGGCGACAACGGCAGCCAGCTCGCGCCGTACTACAAGGGCTCGGAGATCGAGTCGACGCTCAAACTGTCCGCGCCGCCGACGATCTCCGCGATTGTGGGCGGCTGGTGGCGCCCGGTGGAAAACATCGAGATCGGCGTGTCGGGGCGCGTGATCCCGGTCAGCTTGAACGGCAAAGGCGATTTTACCATCGCCACGACGCCGACCGGCGCGAAGTTCACCGACGCGCAGCTGACCGTCGTGGGCAGCAGCGCCGCGTTGCAACTCGTGCTGCCGGCGACCGCGCACTTTGGTATTCGCTACCGCGGTCTGGACAAGCCCGTGGCGCTGCCGGAAGGCGCGACGCCGACCACCAAGCCCCGGCCGGAGCGTTGGGACGTCGAGCTCGATTTTGCCTATGAGGCGTGGTCGATGCTAAAGGATTTCAACGTGATGCTGAACGGCGAGATCCAGTTGTTCGCCAAGGCCAACGCGCAGGACGTCGTCGTGGCCAAGCGCTGGAAGGACACGTATTCGCTCCGCCTCGGCGGCTCGTACAACCTGCCGAACTTGCCGATTGGCTTCATGGCCGGCACGTTCGTCGAGTCGGGCGCCGTGCCGGCCAACTACGAGAACCTCGACTTCCCGTCGTACAATCGCCTGGGCGTCAACGGCGGCGTGAAAGTGCACGCTGGCCCCGTGGACATCACCGCGGCGTATAGCCACGTGTTCCAGGAGACGCGCACGGTCGACGAGACCTACGCCAAGGTCTTCCAGCAGCGTCCGGTCGCGCCTTGCCCGACGGGCTGCAACGGCTTTGACGGCGTCCCGGCCAACGCCGGTACGTTCACGTCGTCGTTTGACATCATCTCCGCGAGCGCCGCCATCAAGTTCTGAACTTCCATCCTGTCGCGGTTCGGCTGTACGACCTGCGCCGGTCCCCGCTGGCTCGCCGCGCAGCCAAGCGCGTTCATCCCGGACTTCCGTCACGTTGCCGAGGAATTCGCCATGTCGCAGTTCGCCCGCCTGTGTTTCGTCGCCGTTCTCGCTTTGCCGGTCGCAGCGTGCGGGACCTCCGCCGCCAACACCGCGGACAGCCAAGGCGAGGCGTTCAAGCGCATCAGCGCGGCCGACCTGAACAGCAAGCTCGCGGCCAAGGCGCCGATCTTCGTGTTCGACGACAACGGTGACGAGCGCTACGCTCAGGGCCACGTGCCCACGGCCAAGCACTTGAAGGTGGACGAAGTGACCGCCGCCGCGCTCCCCGCCGACAAAGCCGCGATGTTGGTGTTCTACTGCGCCGGCGAGAAATGCAGCGCCTGCCATCACGCCGCTGAGGCCGCCATCGAGCTCGGCTACAGCAACGTCTGGATCATGCCCGAGGGCATCAAGGGCTGGGAAGCGCAGCACCTGCCAGTAGAATAGCACGAAAAAGTCCAGCCAGATTGGCCCAAACGGTCGGTCGTGCTACAACTTCGCCGCGGAGGGCATGTGGCACGCGTCACCTTGCAGGACATTGAAAAGTCGTATGGCGACGTTCACGTCGTCAAGCGCCTCAATTTGGACGTCGCGGATGGCGAACTCGTTGTTCTCGTAGGCGCTTCCGGCTGCGGTAAATCGACGACGCTGCGCATGGTCGCTGGCTTGGAGACGATCACGTCCGGCCGGCTGCTGTTTGACGACAAGCTGGTCAACGACCTCTCGCCGCGGCAGCGCGACATCGCGATGGTCTTCCAGAGCTACGCGCTGTACCCGCACATGACGGTGTTTGAGAACCTCGCGTTTGGCCTGCGTTTGCGCCAGATGCCGCAGGTGGAAATCGACAAGCGCGTGAGCGAAGCCGCGGCGTTGCTTGGGCTGAACGAGCTGTTGGCGCGCAAGCCGGCGGCGCTCTCCGGCGGTCAGCGGCAGCGCGTGGCGATGGGCCGCGCGGTGGTGCGCGAGCCGTCCGCGTTCCTGTTTGATGAGCCGCTCTCCAATCTGGACGCCAAGCTGCGCGTGCAGATGCGCCTGGAAATCGCCAAGCTGCACCAGCGCTTGGGTGCGACGATGCTCTATGTGACCCACGATCAGGTGGAAGCGATGACGCTGGCGGACCGCATTGCAGTGATGCACGAAGGCGTGCTGCAGCAATGCGCGTCGCCCAATGAAATCTACGCCACGCCGGCGAATACGTACGTCGCGACGTTTATCGGCTCGCCCGCGATGAACCTGTGGCGCGTGCCGCAGGCGCATCAGACAAGCCCGACGGTGGCGGTGCTGGGCGTGCGTCCGCAGGACCTGCTGCCGTGCAGCGCGGCGGACGCGACGGTGAATCTGCGGGTAGAAGTCGTGGAGCCGCTGGGCGCGGATACGTTTGCGTACGGCGAGGCGGTCGATCAGCACGGGAAGTCGCTGTCGGATCGCGCGGCGCTGGCGGACACGGATACGCACACGCGCGCCCGCGCCGAGTCCGCGAGCGTGGTGCGCCTGGACCCGCATACGGTCGTCCGTCCGGGCGAACTGCTGCCGTTGATCGCTGATCCGGCGCGGCTGCACAAGTTTGACCGCATCGGCCAGCGCGTGAGCTAGGCCCTTTGGAAGTGAGGCGAGAGCATGAAGCGTTTGCTGTTTGTGGCGATGACCCTGCTGTTTGTGGCGTGCGGCAAGAAAGAGGCCGCGTCGACGGCGCCCGGTGCTGCTGCTGAAGCGGCGAAGTCGGGCGAAGCCGTGGCTGCGCCGGAAGCGGCGAGCAAAACGGCAGAGGCGGCGGCCCCGGTTGCGCCGCAGACCGTGACGCTGTGGCACAGCTACCGCGACGACGAGCGGAAGGCGCTGGATACGCTGGTGGGGCAGTGGAACAAGCTGCAGCCGGGTGTGCAAATCCAGGCGCTCGCGGTTCCGTTTGACGCCATCATCGACAAATTCCAGGTCGCGACGCCCAACGGCAACGGTCCGGATCTCATCATCATGGCGCACGACAAGATCGGCCTGTGGGCACGCGACGGCCTCCTGCAGCCGCTGGGCGACTTTGCCGCGAAGGACCGCCTCGGCCGTTTCCTGCCGCAGACCGTCAAGCCGCTGGTGTTCGACAAGGCGATTTGGGGCCTGCCGATGGCGTTCAAGACCGTCGCGCTTTTCTACAACCGCAAGATGGTGCCGCAGCCGCCCAAGACGATTGGCCAGCTGATTGAAGTCGGCAAAGGCTTCACGTCCGAAAAGACCGAGAGCTTCGGCCTCGCGTATGACGCCGCCGACCTGTATTTCCACGCGCCCTTCCTCTACGGCATGGGCGGCAAGGTGTGGGACGAAGACGCCAAGAAAATCACCATCGACACGCCGGAAGCCATCAAGGCCGCCGAGCTCGTGCACAGCTTCTACACGCAGGCCAAGATCCTCCCCAAGGGCGTCGGCGGCTTTGTCGTGACGGCGATGTTCAATGACGGCAAGACGCCGTTCACGATCCAGGGACCGTGGTTCATTGCCGAGATCGCCAAGGACATCGACTGGGGCGTCGCCGTGCTGCCGGAGATCGAGCCGGGCAAGCCGCTGCGGCCGTATCTCGGCTCGGAGGCGGTGCTGCTGACCAAGCAGTCCAAAGTGCGCGACGCGGCGCTGAAGGTCATGGACTACCTGACCAGCGATGAAGCGGCGATTACCCGCCTGGAAATGGGCCACCAGATGGTCGCGAACGCCAAGATTTACGAGAATCCGCGCTGGCTGGAGAAGCCCGTGGTGCGGGTGTTCCACGCGCAGGCGGAGACCTCGGTGCCGATGCCGACCGCGGTGGAGCCGTCGGTGGCCTGGGCGCCGTACAGTGCCGCGCTCCGCAAGATCATCTTCTCAGGCGCCGATCCCAAGACCGCACTGGCCGAAGCGCAGGCGACCGCCGATCAGGCCGTCGCGCGTCTGGGCAAGTAGGAGCGCGAGATGGCGCCTGCGCCCCAGCCACCGCAACCGGGCCTCGTGCCTTTTGCCGCAGCGACTTTGCTGCTGGCGGCGACGTTGGTTGCGGCGTTGACGGCAGGACACGCAGCGCTGGCAGCGAGCGCCGAGCAGGCGACGCGGTTGGTGCGGGCGGCGTCGCTGGCGGATGCGGCGGCGCATCAGGCGGCGATTCACCAGGACGATGCGACAGCGCGCGATGCCGCGCTTGCCCAGCTGGCCAAGCAGCAAGCGCCGTTGTTGACGCACGTCGCCGTGATTGCCTCGGGTGGCGCGGACGAATTTGGCATTGAGCGCGGGAGCGGTGTGGCGTTTGCCAGCCAGAAGCTCGATGCGGCGGTGAACGGTGCGCTGCTGGAGGCGGCGAAGTCCCACGCGACCGCGGCGGAGGATGCCCTGCAAAAGCACCAGCCGATGGATGGCGCGCGGCTGCTCGTCGTGCTGCCGGACACGACGCAGGCGATTGTCCAGCCGTTTCGCGCCGCGCAGAACAAGCCGGAGATCGGTGGCGCCGTGGCGTTGGTGCTGCGACCGGTGACGGCGCCGGACGCGCCTTGGCTATTGTGGCTGTTGCCGCTGGTGGCGCTGGCCATCGCGCTCGGTGCGCGCAAGCCGCTGGGTGAACGCATCGCGCCGACGGTCGCCATGGCGGTGAGCGCGGCGGCGGCGGTCCTGCTGCTGCCGGCTTTGCCAACGGCCGCGTCGGGCGGTGTGCAAGTGCTCGCCGACGGCTGGCTGATTCCCCACTCGGCGGTCGGTACGGTGAGCGCCGCGGGTGCGTCGTGGGTGCTGGGCAGCGCGCTGCTGCTGACGGCGCTGCTCGGCCCGGTCGTTCCCGGTCTGGCGGCGATTTTCGGCGCGCTGCGCAAGGACCCAGTGCCGTATTTTTACGTCGGGCCCGCGCTTTTTGCGACCGGCGTGCTGGTCTTCGTGCCATTCGCGGTGGGCGTCGGGCTATCGTTCACGGGGCCAAACGGCCAGTTCCTCGGCCTCGCCAACTACCGAGAAGTCGTTGAAACGGCGATGGATCCAACGTCCGCGACCCACTTTGGCCGCACGCTGGCCATGACCGTCGCCTGGACCCTCATCAACGTGGTGCTGCACGTGACGATTGGCCTCGCGCTGGCGCTCGTGCTCAACCAGCCCAAGCTGCGCGGTCGGGCTTTCTACCGCCTGCTGCTGATCGTGCCGTGGGCGGTGCCGAGCTACATCACGGCGCTGACGTGGAAATGGCTGTTCAACACGCAATACGGTCCCATCAACGCCATGCTGGCGCTGTGCGGCGCGCAGAAGGTCGATTGGCTGGGCGATTCGCTCGCCACCAACTTCATCGCCAACCTGCTCACCAACGTCTGGCTCGGGTTTCCGTTCATGATGGTCGTGTCGCTCGGCGCGCTGCAGTCGATCCCCGCGGATTTGTACGAGGCGGCGGACATCGACGGCGCGTCCGCTTGGCAGAAATTCCGCCACGTTACCTGGCCGCTCCTGCGTCCCGCGCTGTTTCCCGCGGTCATCATGGGCGTGATTTGGACGTTCAACGCGTTCAACGTCATCTACCTTGTCAGCGGCGGCGGGCCGGATCACAAGACAGACATCCTGATTACTGAAGCGTATTTTGCGTTCTCCGTGCTGCGGCGTCACGGCTTGGCCGCGGCGTACAGCGTGCTGATTTTCCTGCTGTTGCTCGGCTACACGCTGGTCACGCAGCGCCGGTTCAAAGCGACCGAGGCGGTGAACGAATGAGCACGTCGCGCAAAGGTTTTCCGCCGTGGGCGCTGCACCTGCTGCTCGTGCCGATCACGATCGCCACGCTGTACCCGGCGCTCTACGTGATCAAGCTGGCGCTCAGCGGTACGGGCGGTGCGTCGGCTTCGCCGTGGCCCTGGCCTGAAACGTTCTCGCTGGACGCGTTCGTCGCCGTCATAGGCCACAAGGGCAGCGACGGGTCCTGGCTGTTCGGCCGCCAGCTCGCCAATTCGCTCATCGTCTCGCTTGCCACCACGGCGCTCGGCATCGTGCTCGCCTGCACCGCCGCCTATGGCTTCGCCCGTTTTGAGTTCCCCGGCCGCCGCGCCGGCATGCTCGGCTTCCTGGCCACCCAGATGTTCCCCGGCATCTTGACCATGATTCCGCTGTACGTGCTGATGCAGAAGCTCAACCTGCTCGACTCGATGCTCGGTCTCGTGCTCGTCTACGCCACGACGACCGTGCCGTTCTGCACCTGGACGCTCAAGGGCTATTTTGACACGCTGCCCAAGGAAATTGAGGAATCGGCGGTCATTGACGGCGCCACGCGGCTGCAGATCTTCTGGCGCATCATCCTGCCGCTCTCCGCGCCGGCCATCGCCGTGACCGCGCTGTTCTCCTTCATGACGGCCTGGAACGAGTTCGTTCTGGCCTACACGTTCCTCTCGCGCGAGGCTGCGTATACGCTGCCCGTGCAAATTCGCGGCTACGTGGGCGACAAGGACGTGCAGTGGGCGCTGTTCGCGGCGGCCTCGCTCGTCGTGTCCACGCCGGTCATGGCGCTCTTCTATTCGCTGGAAAAACAGCTGGTCGGCGGTCTGACGGCCGGCGGCGTCAAGGGCTAAGTGCACCACGTGACCGATTCTCCCAACACGCATTACGCCGGGCAGGACCTGGAAGCGCTGGCCGATCTGCCGCGCTACACGGGCTGGATCATTGAGCAATTTCACGGGCACCTGCACGGTCGCGTGATCGAGGTCGGCGCGGGCATTGGCAACGTCGCGCTGCGCTATCTGGACGACGTGGACAGCGCGCTGCTCGTGGAGCCCGCGGCGAATCTGTGCCAGAAGCTGCGTGCGCGCGTTGCGGACCGTCCGAATGTGACCGTCGCCGAGGCCGTGCTGCACGAGGTCGCTCCCGCGCTGCTGGCCGAACCGTTTGACGCGGCCATCATGGTCAACGTGCTGGAGCACATTCCGGACGATGCGGCCGTCTTGCAGCGGTTGTTTGAAGTGCTGAAGCCCGGCGGCGCGCTGTGCATCTTTGTGCCGGCGATGCCGGAAATCTACGGCACGTTGGACGAAATCGTCGACCACGTGCGGCGGTACCGGCGCCAGGAGCTGGGTGACAAGCTGCAAGCCGCGGGTTTCACGGTGCAGCGGCTGGACTACCTGGACACGCTGGGCATCGTGCCGTGGTTCATCGCGGGCAAGGTGCTGAAGCGCAGGAAGTACGACGCCCTGGGCGCGCAGGCCTACGCCCGCTTTGGCGTGCCCATGACGCGCGCGTTGGAGGCGGTGCTGAGCCGCGTGTTGCCGCGGACGCCGATTGGCAAGAGCCTCGTGGCAGTGGCCATCAAGCCGCGCTAGCCATCACTTCAGCTCGATCTGCCGCAACAGCGTCCGCACGCGCTCGTCGATCGCCGCCAGCTTCACTTGGCCTTCCACGAGCTTCTTGGCCACTTCCGCCTGCTTTGTCGTCGTCGTCGCCAGCTGCGCCACCAGTTTCTTGCGCAGATCCGCCGCGACCGCGCCCAGCGGCAGGGAATCCAGATTGCCCTGAATGCGCTGGCCGTCCGCCTCCAGAATCTGCTGCTGCCGTGCGAGGTTTTCCTGTTCGCGCTCCAGCGTCGCGCGCTGCTCCTGCGCCGCGAGCAGCTCGCGAATCGGCCCGGCGACCGCGTCCACCAGGTTCGTGCCCTGCAGGTAGTAGCGGAACGCGTCCAGCACCTGCGGCGTCAGGCCCATCTCCACGAGCTCAATCGGCGTCGACTCGACGAGCTTCGCTTCCGCCTTGGCCTTGGCCCCGATCTCCACGGGCAAGTAGATGTCCGTGCCCGCGCGCACCAGGTCCTTGGGCGGATTGACCATTTCCATGCCGCCGGTCAACGGCAGCTTCACGTACGCGAGGCTCGGCTTGTCGCGGTTGGACTCCAGCTTGACCGTGCGGGTCGCGACGCGCTTGCCCTGAATCGTGATGCGGCCATCGATGATCTTGGCGAGGTGCAGTTCGTCGATGCGCCCGTCCTGCTGGAGGTTCAGCGCGAAGCCGCCTTCCTTGGCATACGGCACAAAAGCCGTTTCATCCTTGGCGACGCGGCCGATGAAGCCCTCGCCCGCGAACGTGTTGTCGATGTAGAGCGTGATGGGTCCGCCCTCAATCGTCGATTCCTGGCCGTTCTTGAGCATCACCGCGCGGAACGGCGATTCGCCCGACTGCGGGTCGCGGAACAGGAAGATGTCCTTGCCGTCGATCTTGCGCGAGACGATGTTGATGAGCGCGGCTGAGCGATCCGGCACCGTAATCGGTGTCGTCGCTTCATAGGCGTACAGCGCGCCCACTTCACGCCCTTGCACAAGCGCCTGCGCGGAACGCTGCACCGCGTCCCGCCGGGCTTCTTCTTCTTGCCGGCGGATTTGGTCCTGCACCTGCGCGCGCTGGGCCTGACGACGCGCGTCGGACGCCATCGCCTCGTCGCGCGCCATCATCGGGGACGGCGCCGCGGCCGGAGCCGCCATCTTGGCGCTCTTGGTGCGACCGCGCGCGTTGCCGATCCCGCCGTTGATCCCGCCGGCGTCCTCGCTCGCGCCCCTCGCGCTCATCCCATCGAATTCTTCCGCCCTTGCGGGCGCGGGCGGCGGCGGGGCGTACCCAACATCGGGCGGCGGCGGCGCTTCTGCAACGTCCGGCAGGCGCGACGACAAGTCCGGCCTCTCCACGTTGTGCGGCGTGTGCAGGTTGTAGCGAAAGGACAGCGGCGAGCCGACGACAAGCGTCAGATTCACGTCATTCCAAGGCTCGCCCGAGACGTTGTCCACGACCGCCCAGCCCTGCAACTGGATGCCTTTGCCGCTCTCGATCCACGCGCGGTACGCGGGCCGCCAGACCGGCACTTCATGGATGTAGCTGATGATGAGGTCATGGCTTTCGTCACCCGCGAGCCGCACCGTCACGCTAATCGGCTTCCACGCGCCGTCCGACTTGGAGATGTCCAGCGACTGCTGCAAGCCCACCGACAGCGTGCGGTCGCCGATCGTCAGCCGCCGGATCTGGCTCACCGCGATCGTCTGCAGCTGATCGTCATTTTCCATCAGCGTGAGCATCGGCTCCGTGCTGATCTGCTCGCCATTGGCGTTCACGTACCGCCGCTGGGTCTTTTCGACGCCCACGACGCGCCCGTGCATCGTGCCGTCGTCGCCGTCGATCTCCACTTCTGCGCCGCGCAGTACCTGCAACAGCCCCAGCATGCCGGTCGCGTTGCGCACCTGCGGCGGCAGCTCCTGGGCCAGCCGATCGCCCGAGCGCTCCACCGGCAACGACGCGGACGACGGCGTCCCGCCCGAGAGATCGAGCACGGAAAGCGACTTCAGGACGTCATTGACCTGATCCGGCCGGACGCGCAGCTCGACTTCCTTGCCGTGCAGCTTGCCGCGCCGCTCAAAATAGCCGACGCCGTTCTGATACAGCACGACCTTGGTGACCGGCAATTCGCGTTTAGTTTCCATCATCTGCTGCATCGGCAGGCAGCCGGGCAGGGCGAGCAGGGCGAGAAAATAGCGACGCATGACGGTCTCCACAGCGCGGGCAAAGGGCGCGTGCGGCGGATTGTAAACCTGTGTGGCGTGCGGGGCTACATGTCCGAAGCGCCGCGCTTGTTGCGCCAGACGATCGCGCCGACGCAGACGGCGGTGAAGAGGGCGGAGCCGAGGAGCGTCGCGAGAATGGGCGCGATGGAACCGTTGGCCTTGTCGTACATCTTGCCGATGACCAATTCCTGGACGACGGATCCGGCCGAACCGATGCCCGAGATGATGCCGGATGCCCGAACCGCGCCGCGGCCGCCGCCGACGTCCATGGCGCCCGCGCCGGTGAGGAGCGCGTCCGGGCCGTAGAGCGTGAAGCCGATGAGGCCGATGGAGATGGCAAAGCCGTACACGCTCTGCGCGCCAACCGTAAAGAGCAGGAGCGTGGCCGCACAGACGCCGCAGACCATGAGGAAGCTGACCATGGCGCGGCGGCCGTTGAAGAGCTTGTCGCTCAAGTAGCCCGTGACGATGACGCCGAGGATGCCGCAGACGTCGAAGATGGTGGAGACGTAGCCGGCGTCGTCGCCTTTCAAGTGGAGGTTTTTTTCCAGGAAGAATGGCGCCCAGCTCCACAGCGCGTACCGGATGAATTTCATGCCAAAATAGGCAAAGCCAATCAGCAGGACGGTCGTCCACGTCGCGCGCGACCACTTGGGCACGGGGCTGTCAGCGCTGAGCGCGGGCTCCTGATCGTCGACAAGCGCGGGCAAGCCGACGTCCTCGGGGCGGTTGCGCTGCCAGGCGAATACGATAACGGCGACGCCCGCGAGGACGGCGGCGCCGGAGAAGAAGGCGAAACGGAAGCCGTGGCGCGGCAACATCCACGCCGCGAGTGCGGCAGAAGCGACGCCGCCGACCTGAAAGTTGGTGGCCCAGAGGCCCATGACCGTGCCGCGCTCCTCGCGCTTGAACCAGCTGGCCATCGTGCCGACCGTGTTGGACCAGCCCGTGGCCTGCGCGAGGCCGTTGACGCTCATGAGCGCGACAAACCAGAGCAGGCTGTCCGTGAAGCCGAACGCGACGCTGCAGGCGATGCTGAGCGCCATGCCGCCGAGCAGCATCTTGCGCGGACCGAGGCGCGGACCGATGGCGCCGGACGCGAATTGGCCGATCGTGTAGGCGATGAGGTAGGCGGCGTAGACGGACGCGAGGTCGGTCGCTTGCCAATGCAATTGCGTGCCGATTTCGGCCTTGGCGATCGAGTACGGCCGACGGCAGAAGTAGTAGCCGGCGTAGCATAGCCACGTGCTGGCGAAGATGCGCCAGCGCCAGGAGCGCATCGTTTGGGGCAAGGTGCTGCTGGTGGGCGCGAGGTCCATGCTGGCGATTGTGCAGGAGGGATGGCAAAAACGATAGCGCGAGGCAAAAACAACAAAAGCCCCGCGAAGGGCTTTTGTGCAAGCGATAAAGCTTAAGGATTCCGGTACTTGGTGGAGCCAATGGGGATCGAACCCATGACCCCCTGAATGCCATTCAGGTACTCTCCCAGCTGAGCTATGACCCCAGAGCCGGAATCCTTACCTCACGCGCTCGGCGCGAAGCGGGCGTTAGCTTAGCGCGTTCTGGAGCGGCGCGCAAGCCCCCCTACTTCACGCAGCGCACGCGAAACGTGTTGACCTTGGCGTTGCCCTCAGAAATGCCCGCGCTGAAGTAGACGCTCCAATAGTCGTTGCTGGAGCCGCCTGCGCCGGATGAAGCCCAGAACCACTCGGACGGCGTGCCGGGAAAGATGCTGCTGTCGATCGCCGGGCCGCTGACGCTGCGGTCGACGATGCTGCGGAGTTCGACGATCGTCGGGATGCGCCAGCCAGTCGAGCCTTCGAGTACGAGGCCGTCGCAGTAGCCCTTGGCGCTGACCGTCGTTTCCCCGGAAGGGCTGGGCGCGCGTTCCCACAGCAGTCCGGTCCACGTGTCGGTGACGGTCCCGGTGGTCGTGGTGAAGCGCGTGCCGACGTGGCTGGCGGTCGTGCCGCGGACGCAGCGCGTGTGGTTGGCGGAAGTCAGCTGTCCCGCCTGCTGCGTACCGATGACAAAGCTCACGCCCCACGCGTTGTTCGTCGCGTTGGCGAGGAGCGTCGCGCTCCAGTACGCCAGATTGACGTTGGTCTGCAACAAGTTCGCCGTCGCCGGATTGGACTTGTTGAAATCGATGAGCGTGTTGAGTTCCGCGAGCGTCGGCAGCCGCCAGTCCGCGTGGCTTCCGAGCTTGAGCCCGACGCAGAACTGGTTGGCCTGATCCCACGGGTACGTCTGCCCGCCGGGATCAGCCTGCTGCCACGTCAAGCCCGTGAAGTCGTCGCTGACGGTGCCGTCGCCGTTGTCGACCAAGTTGGCCGGCGAGAACGGCGTGAGGCCCCAGACTGGTCCGTCCGCGGCGCAGACCTTGCCCTCGCCGCCTGTGACGCCGACGTAGCCGGGCGCGCACGCGCAGACGCCCGCGCCGCACGTCGCGCCGTACGCGCACACGAGGCCGTCGGCCAAGTTGGTGTGCCAGCAGCCGCTGTGCGCGGCGTCGCAGAGGTCCGCGGTGCACGGGTTGCCGTCGTCGCAGTCCGGGACGCTGAGGCTGGCGCAGGTGCCGGAGCTCGCGCACGAGGCGTTGCCCCAGAGGTCGGTGCGGACGAGCCACAAATTCTGGATGCCGGTGCCTTTGACGGTGCCGGCGGTGGCAAAGCCGTCCGCGAGCGCGATGTTGGCCTGGAAGCTCTGCGTACTGCCGCTGCCGACCGTGCGGTCCCAGAGCTTGGTGCCGTCCAGGTCCGTGCGCACTACGTAGCCTTGGCTGCCGGAAGCACCGGCGAGTGCGATCCCGTACCCATCGACAGTTACGCTCGCCGCCGAATCGCTCGCGGTCGTGCCGTACGTTCGGCTCCAGAGTTTGACACCGTCGTTGTCCGTGCGGATGAGCCAAGCGTCGGTCCCGCCCGCGCCGGGGCCATTTGTCGCGCCCACGAGGACGAATCCGTCAGGAAGTGCCACGACGGCGTTGGCGACATCGAACGTGCCGTTGCTGTACGTCTTGGTCCACAAGAGCGCGCCGTTCAAGTCGGTGCGGACGAGCCAGGCGTGGCCTGTCACGTCGCTTGTCGAGCCGGTGATGCCTGCGAGCGCGAAGCCGTCCGGGCGCGCGGCGATCGCGTTGAAGCTGTCCGCATTGGCGCCGTCGTACGTCTTCTGCCAAGCGACTGCGCCAGCGGTGTCCGTCCTGATCAGATAGCCATCCTGAGTGGTCGTCCCAAACGAGGTCGTGGAACCTGCCAAGGCGAAGCCATCCGGGACGGCGGCGAGTGCATGGGTGGAATCCGCGCCCGTGTCGCCCAACTCCACGCTGACCACTTGGGTGCCCGCGCCGTCCGTGGTCAGGAGGAAGCAATCGCTGCCGTTGTTGTCGGAACCCACGGTGCCGGCCATGGCGAAGCCGCTTCCCGTCGCGAGGAGCGCGGTCACGGACCCGGCATAGGAGCCGAGGCTGTAGGTCTTGTCCCAGAGCGCTGCGCCGATTGCGTTGGTTCGCACGAGCCGTGGACTCGGCGTGCTGCCTTGCGTTGTCGCCGCGATGGCGAATCCGCCGGCTGTGAAGGCGAGGCAGGCCGGTCCGGTGACGTTTGGCGTGCCGGCCAAGGTCTTGTCAAACAGCTTGTCCCCGCCGCCGCCGCACGCGCCCGCGCTGCACGTTTCGGCGGCCTTGCATCCGGAGCCCGAGCCGCAGGTCGAAGTGTCAGGCAAATTCGCGTGACTGCACGTTCCCTTGGCGCAGAGATCGGCAGTGCACGGGTTGTTGTCGTCGCACTCCGCGGTGAACCCGACGCACGCGCCGGAGTCGGTGCAGGTCGCGTTGCCCCAGAGGTCGGTGCGCAGCAGCCAGCCGTCATCGGTGCTGTTGGCTTTGGGCGCGCGACCCGCGAGGAGCAGGCTCCCTCCGTCCACCAGCGCGTGGGCTTGGATGCCCGAACTGAATCCGGCGCTCACCACGATGTTGCCCAACCCGTCCGTGCGGACAATGTGCGCGGTCGTGGTGCTGCCAAACGAGAAGTTGCCGCTCAGGAGAAAACCGCCGCCGATGACGGCGAGGTTCTGGAGGCTGTCCGCGTCTGCGCCGCCGTACGTCCGGTCCCAAAGCACGTTGCCCACAGTGTCCGTGCGGATCAGCCAGAAATCGTCGCCGCCCGCGCCCTGCGATGCCGTGGTCCCGCCGATGGCGAAGCCGTCGTCCAGCGCGATGACGTCCTGAGCGGAATCTGCCGCGCTGCCGCCATACTGTCGCTCCCAGATCTTGTTGCCGCCAGCGTCCAGCCGGACCAGCCAGGCGTCGTTCGCGGTCGCCGGACCTGCCGTCTGGCCCACGCACGCGAAGCCGTCACCCGTTGCGGCGACGGCCGTGAAGCGCTGGGTGCCGCCAGTTGGGAATGTCTCCTCCCAGGTCTTGCCACCCGTGCCATCAACCCGCACGATCCACGCGTGGCTCTCCGCCGGCGCGCCGATCGTCGACTGCCCCACGGCGAGGAAGCCATCGCCGTCCGCGATGACGTCGGCAAAACCGTCGCTTCCCGCGGCGCCAAACGTCTTGCTCCAGGTTTCCTTGCCGGTCGCGTCCGTCTTCAGGATCCAGCCATCGCTCTTGGCGACGCCATTGTGCAGGTCGGCGCCCACGGCCACGATGCCATCTGCAACCGCCAACACGGCGTTTGCCATTCCAGACCCGGCACCGCCGTAGGTGTTCTGCCAAGTCGGCGAGCCCGCCAAATCGGTCTTGATCAGCCAAAGACTCGGCGTGCCGCTGGAAATTGGCAGCGATCCGTACGTGTACCCTGCGGCGATCAGCCCGTCCGTCGTCGGCGCGACGTCCAGGAACTGTTCATAAGCCGCGTTGCCAAACGTCGCTTCGAAGAGCTTGGCCTTGCCCGTGCACGTCGTCGCCACGCACACATCGCCCACCGTGCACGCGTCGCCGTCGTCGCACGCGGTCCCAGCCTTGACGACCGTGTTCGTGCAGCCAAGTGACGCGTTGCAGCCGTCATTCGTGCACATGTTCCCGTCGTCACAGCTCTTGGTCGAGCCGGCGCACACGCCGCTGGTGCACACGTCGTTGTCGGTGCATTTCTTGCCGTCGTCACATGCCCAGCCGTTGACCTTGGCGGTCGCGACGCACTTGCCGGTCGCCGGATCGCACGCCTGGGTCGCGCACGGGAGGTCAGTGCACGTGACGCTGGCGCAGAGATCAGCGTCGGCAGCATCCGCAGCATCCGCAGCGTCGGCAGCGTCCGCTGTGTCAGGTGCGTCGCCCGCATCCGCGGCGTCCGCCGCGTCGAGGACATCCACGGCGTCGTCCGCATCGCCAGCGTCGAACGCGTCGCCCGCGTCCGCGGCATCCGTCCCGGCGTCACCGCCGCCAACGTCCGTACCCGGCGCCGCGTCGCCTACATCCGCTGCATCGGTGCCGCCCACGGTGTCGTTGCCGTCCAGGGCCGTATCCGCAGCATCCAAGGCCGCATCCGTCGTCTGTGCGTCGCCATCGGTGGCCGCAGCCGTATCGTCAGCGTCGACCGGAAAGGCCTCGCGTGGCGGCACAGGAACACTGCACGCCGTCGTCAGGACGGCGCAGAAAGCCAGCTTGCGCCACATCATCAGAACCGCCCCGCGAGTGCAAAACCGTGCCAATCCGGGACCAGCGCCACCTTGGCCTCGGGCGACGTCAGGATCAGCGCAGTGCCCACGCCCGCAACCGCCACGCCCACGCCCAGCATCGTCACGCCCGTCGTTTGCAAGGACCCGATCCACGCCGCGCGGCTCGTTGCCTGGCCATAGGTCAGGTCGCCGTGGACCACCGTGCCGTCATAGCCGAGATCCTGATTGAACTGCGCTTCAGCGGACTTGCCCAGCACGATCAGCGCCGCGCCCGTCACCGCAATCGCCGCGCCAGAGCCCAGCGTCCACCAGCCCGCGAGGCGACGGTTGCTCATCGGCTTGGCCGGCTCCGCTATTGTCGGCATCGGCATTGGCATCGGCGCAGCGTGCGGCGCTTCCGTTGCCGCCGCAGGCTCCACCGGCGTCACCACCACGGGCTTGCCCGCGAGCGCATCCAGCATCGCCTGCGCTTCCCCGCGATCCGGCGCGTTGCCCGGCGCCCGCGCCAAGTACGTCCGCAGCGAGGCTTCAGCTTGCTTGGTGTCGCCGTCTTCCTTGGCCGCGCGCGCCGTCTTCAGCAACAGCGCCAGCCGGTCCTGCCGCAGCCGCCACGCTTCACTGTATGCCGCCGTCGCCACGCGCCATTCACCGCGTTTTTCCGCGCGTTCAGCCGCCTGCACCTTCTCGTCGGAACGGATCCCGTCAAATTCCGTCAGGTACGCCTTCGCCTTGCTGACGCGCGCCGGATCGGCGTTCGCCATCGCCACGAACTGCCGGTAGTGCTCCTCGGCGCGCTCGCGCTGGCCGGCCGATTGCTCCGCACGCGCCGCGCCGTACAGGTAGTTTGGCTCGGACGAATCCGTATGCCACGCCTCGAGGTAGGCCTGCGCCGCGCGATCCATCTCGCCCGCTTCAAACGCCTTCGCGGCCTGATGGGCGAGCGCGACCGCGGTCTTGCGGCTGTCAATGGCGTGGGCCGGAACCGTCGCCAGCAGCAGCGTGGCGATCAACAGGAAGCGCCGCAACGTCCCCGGTAGGCGCCGGAATCCAGTCCTCGCCTTCGTCATCGTCTGGAGGTGCATCGCCATGGCGTCAGTCTAGGTCTGGCAGCAAAGCCGGTCAACGGCGAGGTTGCGGTTGACGTTGCCGCGACGCTTCCCTACGCTCCTCTGGCCGAGTCGCCCCCATCGACAGCAAAGCCTTCCATCATGACAATTCGCGACGACCAGCCCCGATCTGAGACTGCCATTCGCCCGACGACGGCAGAGGTGATGTCGACAACCGGCAATCATCGGATTGAAGGGCCAATCGAGCGGCGAACTTCGCGGCGCGTCACGGTTGACCTGTTTGTGCAGGAGAACGACGGCGAGCGGGTTTGGCTGCATCCGGCGACCAACCTCAGCGCGTCAGGCATCTTCATTGAGAGCCACTCCTATTCGCTGGGCAACGCCTCCTCGCGGCAGTTCATCCAGCTGCAGTTTCAGTTGCCTGACGCCTCGCCGCCGATTCGCGCGCGCGGGCAGGTGCTGGGCGCGCGGCGTGTGCGCGGGTTCTCCCACGGTCTGGCCGTGCGCTTTCTGGACCTGAGCGACAGCGATCGCGACCGGCTGGCGGAATTCGTCGCGCGCCGACTCGCCGCCGGCGACGGTGAGGGGCCGGAGAACGAAGCCGCGCCTACCTAGCGCGCCCGCCTGCGGCGATACGCGCGGCGACACAAACTCGTCAGTGAGCGACTTGATTCTGTTGGTGCCCTTAGCCCGGCACGCCCACAAAACGCCGACGCGAATGCATCCGCGGTGGTTGCCGTGGCCGCCGCATCCGCCTAGACTCCGGCCGCCGTCTGCGGGGTTGCCTGCGGCATTGACCGAGAAGCGCTTGAGGTTGCCATGAATTCCAGTGCCCATCGCCCCAAAGAGCACGTCGTTCTCGGCGTGATTGGCGGCAGCGGACTGTACGAGATGCCCGGTCTGGAGCGCCTGCGTGAAGTGCGGGTTTACACCCCGTTTGGCGATCCGTCCGACGCGCTGATCGAAGGCTGGCTGGGCGAGCAGCAACTGTTCTTCCTGCCGCGCCACGGTCGCGGTCACCGCCTCACGCCGACGGAAATTCCGTATCAGGCCAACATTTGGGCGCTCAAGAGCGTCGGCGTCACGGACATCGTGTCAGTCAGCGCCGTCGGTTCCATGCGCGAGGACATCCACCCCGGCGACATGGTGCTCGTCGACCAGTTCATCGATCGCACGACGTCACGCCCGCGCACGTTCTTCGATCGCGGTGTCGTCGCCCACGTCGGCTTTGCCGATCCCGTCAGCCTTCGCGTGCACGCGGCTTTGAAGCGCGCGTGCGAGCACGTCCACGTCCGCCACCACAACGCTGGCGCGTACGTGTGCATTGAAGGCCCGCAGTTCTCCACCCGCGCCGAGTCCCACACGTTTCGCACGTGGCCGGGCGTCGCCGTCATCGGCATGACCAACTTGCCGGAAGCGCGGTTGGCGCGCGAAGCCGAGATTCCGTACGCGACGCTGGCGCTCGCGACTGACTACGATTGCTGGCACGAGGGGCACGACGCAGTGACCGTGGAGCAGGTCATCGCGACGTTGCATGCCAACATTGCCAACGCCCAGAAGATCATCCGCGCGATTGCGATGGACCCGCCGCACGGGCCGTGTCCGTCCCAGGAAGCGCTGAAGTTCGCCATCATGACGGCGCCCGCCGTGATTCCGCCCGAGGTGCGCGAGCGTCTGGGCCTGTTCATTGACAAGTACCTGCCGCCGAAAGGCTAAGTGGAGTTTCCCATGCGTCTGCTCGTCGTTGGCTCCGTCGCCTACGATTCTGTCGAAACCGCTTACGGCAAGGTCGATCGCGCCTTGGGTGGTTCGGCGACGTTTTTTGCCATGGCGTCCTCGCTGCTCGCGCCCACGCACGTCGTGGCGGTGGTCGGCGAAGACTTCCGCCCGAGCGACATGGCGCGCTTGCAGGCCCGCGGCGTCGACACGTCCGGCATTGAAGTCGTGCCCGGCGAGACGTTCCGCTGGGGCGGCGTCTATTCCCAGCACTTCGAGACGCGCACGACGCTCTTCACCGAGTTGAACGTGTTCTCCGACTTCTCGCCGCGCGTTCCGCCGCAGCACCGTTCGGCCGAGCTGGTGTTCCTCGCCAACATCCATCCGGCGCTGCAGTATGAAGTGCTGGACCAGGTCGAGAAGCCGAAATTCGTCGCGCTGGACACGATGAACTTCTGGATTTCCGGCGAGCGCGACGCGCTGGTCAAGGTCCTGGGCCGCATCGACGCGCTGTTCCTGAACGACGAGGAAGCGTACGCGCTCTCCGGCGTCGGCAACCTGCTGATGGCCGCGCGCGCGATCCAGAAGATGGGCCCCAAGACCGTCGTCATCAAGCGCGGCGAGCACGGCGCGGTGCTGTTTCACGGCGACACGATTCGCCACACGCCGGCGCTCCTGCTGGATACCGTGCGCGATCCCACGGGCGCGGGCGACACGTTCGCGGGCGGCTTCATGGGCTATCTGGCCACGCAGCCGGAGATCAACGTCGCGGCGCTGGAAGGCGCGATGGTCATGGGCACGCTGGCGGCGTCCGTGAGCGTGGAAGATTTCAGCGTGGATGCGCTGGAACGCGCCGACCTGAAGTCGATCCTGTCGCGGCAGAAGACGCTGCAGACGTTGTCGCTGCGGGCGGAACTGGATGAGGCGGCGCTCCTGGCGCGCTAGAGGAGGCCGAGCATGGCAGGCAAACCGCAGACCAAGCCGCCGATGTGGCTCAACCTGCTGAGCAATCCGCAGGTGTCCCAGGCGATGGGGCGGCTCGTCCGCCTGCGCGCGCCCAAGCCCGTGCTGCAGACCGCCATCAAGACGTTCTGCAAGCTGTACGGCGCCGATCCGTCGGAAGCCGAGCGGCCTCTGGAAGATTTCACCACGTTCCAGGATTTCTTCACGCGGCGCCTGAAGCCGGGTGCGCGGCCGATTGAGCGCGCGCTTGGCGTCCTGCCGTCGCCGGCCGATGGCGTGCTGTCGATCTCCGGGTCGCTGGCCAATGACACGCTGATTCAGGCCAAGGGCATCGATTACACGCTCGACGCGCTGATGGGCGGCAAGGAAGACGCCGACCCGTATCGCGGCGGGTCGTATGCCGTCGTCTATCTGGCGCCCAAGAATTACCACCGCGTGCACAGCCCGTGGCAGGGCGAGATCGTGAAGTGGCGCTACATCGCCGGACCGCTGTATCCGGTCAACAAGATGGGCATCCAGCACGTGCCGGGGCTCTTCGCCCGCAACGAGCGCATCATCGGCCACTGCGAGACGGAATTCGGCAAGGCCGCGCTCATCATGGTCGGCGCCACGTGCGTCGGCCACATGCGCGTCTGCTTCAGCGACTTGTGCACCATTGAGGGCAAGCCCACGGGCGACCTCACGCGCCTGACGCCGCCGGTCAGCCAGTCGCGCGGCGACGAGTTCGGCGTGTTTGAGATGGGTTCCACTGTCGTGCTGGTGTTCGCCAATCCGGACGTCGAGCCCCTGCTGGCGATTCCGTCGCCAGTGCTGCAAGGCCAGGGCATCCTGCGCGTTGCGCCACCCGTCTCCAGCCGCGAGAAACGCCATGGAGTCTGATCATGGCCATCCTGGACGCCAGCACGCCTGACCCGCGGCCGTGGTACCACCTGCCGCTGGCGGTGCTGGACACGGAAACGACGGGACTTTCACCGGAAACGGGCGACTGCGTCATTGAAGTGGCGGTGATTCACTTTGAGAATGGCGAGGTGACGGACCGCTGGTCGACGCTGCTCGATCCCGGCATCGCGCTGCATCCGGACGTGACGCGCCTGACCGGCATCACGCCCGACGACCTGGTGAACCAGCCGCGCTTCGCCGACGTTGCGGACGAGCTGCTGCAGCGCCTTCGCGGTCGGGTCCTTGTTGCGTACAACGTGCCGTTTGACCGCAGCTTCCTGATTCACGAGTTCGCGCGCATCGGCAAGACCCTGCCTGAAGGCGCCAAGTGGCTGGACCCGCTGGTGATTGCCCGCCAGACCCAGAAGGGCCAGGGCAACATGAAGCTGGGCACGGTCGCCAAACGGCTGAGCGTGCAGTTGGACGAGGCGCACCGCGCGCAGGCGGACGCGGAGTGCGCGGGCAAAGTGCTGTTGGCGCTGGGCAAGACGGCGAGCTTGCCGGAAGAACTCGATGCGCTGCTCGACATCCAGGAGCGCTGGGAAGCGGCACAGGAGGCGGAGCGTTCCGGCTGGCGGTCGCGGCAGCAGCAGGGGCGCGGCAATCGGCCGCTGGTCGATGATGGTTCGCCGCGCAATGCCCTGGGCGCTGCCTATCCGCATGGCGACGAGCTGGATCCCGTCCGCTACATGTTCCTTCGACTCGCGGGGCGTGGCTGATGGATAGCACTCTCCAGGAACTGGATCTCGATCTGCAAGCGCTCCTGTCGCAAAGTCCGGAGGCGATCCGCGCCGCGTATGCGGATCTGCACGCCCAGGATTTTGCCGACCTGATTGAGCGCGCCGATTTGGCGGAAGCGGAACGGCTGCTGCTGGCGCTGGACGCGGACGACGCGGCCAACGTGCTCGAGTACATCGACAGCGATCGGCAAGTCGAGCTGGTTGAACGGCTCGGCGCCAAGCGCGCGGCGCGCATCGTGGAAGAGATGTCCGCGGATGACGCGGCGGAGCTGTTTGGCGACCTGGACGACCACGTCGCAGAAGCGGTGCTCGCGCAGATGGACCCTGAGGACGCGGCGGAAGTGCGCGCGCTGGCCAAGTGGGAAGAAGGCAGCGTCGGCGCGTTGATGACGACTGAAGTGTTGAAGGTGCCGGTCGACATGACCGTCGCGGCGGTGATCGAGCGCGTGCGCCAACGCGCCGAGGAAGTGGAGACGGTTTCGTACGTCTACGTCGTCGGTACGGGCGACGTGATGGTCGGCGTCGTGTCCCTGCGCGAGCTGATCCTGGCGCATCCGGACAAGCCGATCGCCGACGTCATGCGCGAAGAAGTCATCTGCGTGCTGCCCACGACCGACGAGGACAAAGCCGCCAAGCTGATTGAGCACTACGATCTCGTGGCGCTGCCCGTGGTCGATGAACAGCGGCGGCTGCTGGGGCTCGTGACGGTCGACGACGTGATGGATTTTCTGGCGCAGCAGGCGACGTCCGACTTCCAGCGTATGGGCGCGGTGCAGCCGGTCGAGACCTCCTATTTCGATACCGGGTTCTGGGGCTATTTTGTCCGCCGTGCGCCGTGGCTTGTGGCCCTGCTGTTGCCGGAGATGCTGACCGGCGGCGCGATGAGCCATTTTGAGGACCTCATCAAGAAGGTGACGGTGCTCGTGCTGTTCGTGCCGCTCATCCTCTCGTCGGGCGGCAATTCCGGTTCCCAGTCCGCGTCCATCATCATCCGCGCGCTGGCGCTGGGTGAGGTGGTGCCGCGTCACGCGTGGCTGGTCTTCCGTCGGGAAATCGGCATGGGGCTGTTGCTCGGCGTGACGCTGGGCATCGTCGGCATGGTGCGCGCGCTGCTGTGGGGCGGCGGCGTTGACGTGACGATGGTCGTTGGCCTGTCGCTGATTTGCGTGGTGACGGTCGGCACGGTGCTGGGCTCCATGTTGCCGCTCCTGCTGCAAAAAGTCGGCCTCAATCCCGCGGATTCGTCCACGCCGTTCATCGCGTCCATCTCCGATATCCTCGGTATTTTGGTGTACTTCTCGATCGCCCGGGCTCTCCTTGGCTTGGGTGGCTAGATGGCGACGGAGATTGAAATCAAGCGGATCCTGGATGCGCCCGGCTACGCCCGCCTGCGCGCGCACCTGGACACGCTCGTTGCGCCCGAGCGCCAGGAGCAGGTCAACCACTACCTCGACCTGCCCAACGCGGCGCTCCGCCAGAACGGCGCGATGTTGCGGCTGCGGCGCGTGGGCGACCGGCTGATCCTGACGCTGAAAGCGCGCGCCAACGTCAGCAACGGCGTGCTGCGGGCCCAGGAACTGGAGCGCGAACTGACTTCGGCCGACGAGCGGGCCTTTTGGCTGCAGCAGCCGCTCCGTTGGACGCAAGCGGTCGCGCGACTGGGCGACTGGCTGGAGCTGACGGGGCTGGCGGTGCTGGCGGATCGCGACGAGCCGCTGCGGGAAGTCGGCAGTACGGCGAATCTGCGCTGCGTCTATCGGCTGCCCCATGGCGTGGATGCGTGGCAGCAGCCGCTGACGCTGGAGCTGGACCACACGCGCTATCCGGGCGATGTCGACCGGCTGGAACTGGAGTGCGAGCACGCCGACGCGGTGGCGCTGCAGCCGGTCCTGGAAGCTTGGCTCACCGCGCAGGGTGTCGCGACCGTGCCCGCGACGGAGACGAAGTACGCACAATTCCTCCGGCTCGCCGCCATCGCGTGACGCGCGCCGTGACAAAGGGATGACCGCAGGTTGCCGCGGCGTTCCAGGAATCTGCCATCATGCACCAGTGCCTGCGATGGGCGCGCCGGCTGCGCACCTTGCAGTTGGGACGGAGCGCCTCAATGGCCAGCCATTTCGACGAAACCGTCTATCGGTCCCTCTACGAACACAGTGACGACTGCATCTTGTTAGCGACCGCGGACGGCGTAATCCTCGCCGCCAATCCCGCCGCTTGCCGGTTATTCGGTCGGACGGAGGTTGAGCTTTGCGCCCTTGGCCGCGCAGGCTTGGTCGATGCTTCTGACCCGCGCGTCGCCGCGTTCCTGACCGAACGCAAGAAGGCCAGCCATGCGTGTGCGGAAATAGCCCTGCGCCGCGCGGACGGCACGCGCTTTGACGCCGACGTGAGGTCCGCGGACTTTCAGGACAGCGCTGGCGAAACGCGAACGGTGCTCATCGCCCGCGACCTGACCGCGCGCAAACGTCTGGAGCAGGAGAAAAGCCAGTACTTCCGATTCTTCATGCTGTCCGACGACCCGATGTGCATCGCCGATCCATTCGGCTGTTTCAACGCAGTCAACGGCGCGTTCGTGGCGCTGCTGGGGTACTCCGAGCGCGAACTGCTCGCTCGGCCGTTTCTCGATTTTGTCCATGACGCCGATCGCGAGAGCACCGCGCTCGAGATGAAGCTTCAGGTGGCCGAGCGTCCCTCGCTGAACTTCAAGAACCGCTACGTCCGCAAGGACGGTCGGGTCATCCTCTTGTCCTGGAAAGCGTACTTCGACGCGACGGACAAGCTGACGTATGCCTTGGCGCGCGACATCACCGAGAGCGATCGGGCCGAAGCGGCGCTGCGCGAGAGTGAGGCGCGCTACCGTTCAGTAGTCGCGACGATGGCGGAAGGCTTGGTCTTTCACGGTGCGGACGGCTCCGTCATCGCCACCAATCCGGCGGGACAACAGATCCTGGGGCGTCTCGACGATGCCATCGTCGGCCACCGATCGGACGATCCGCAGTGGGCGGCCATTCGCGAGGACGGGAGCCCGTTTCCGGGCGATCAACACCCGACTTCCGTTACGCAGAGGACTCGGCAGCCGCAATCCAACGTCGTCATGGGTGTGCGCACCAGTCGCGGCGAACGGCGTTGGCTGTCCATCAACACGATGCCGGTGGGCGACGATGCGGGCATCGGTGCGGGCGGCGTGATCGCGACGTTCCGCGACGTCACGGAGAAGCGGCGCAGCGAGGCGGAGATTCGCAAGCTGTCGTTGGCGGTCGACCAGAGCCCCGAGAGCATCATGATCACCGACCTGGAAGGCGTGATCGAGTACGTGAATGAAGCGTGCGTGCGGGTTTCCGGCTACAGCCGGGATGAGATGCTCGGAGAGCCGGCGAGCCTGCTCAAATCGGGGCGGACGCCGCGCAGCACGTACACGTTGATGTGGGATCGATTGGCCCGTGGCCAGACGTGGACGGGGCAGTTCGTGAACAGGCGCAAGGATGGCAGCGCGTACACGGAATCGGCCATCGTCACGCCGATTCTCGCGCCCCATGGCGGTGTGACGCACTACCTCGCCATCAAGCAGGACATCACGGAACAGCGCCAGATGGCTGCCGAACTGGAACAGCACCGGCTCCACCTGGAGGAGCTCGTGGCGCAACGCACGGCGGAGCTCGGTGAGGCGCGCGCGCAAGCGGATGCGGCAAACGTCGCCAAGAGCGCGTTTCTCGCCAATATGAGCCACGAGATCCGCACGCCGATGAACGCCATTCTCGGCCTCACGCACCTGCTGCGGCGGTCGTCGCCGACGATTGAACAGGCCGCGAGCTTGGACAAGATCGTCCTTTCGGCGCGTCATCTGCTGTCGCTGATCGATGACATTCTCGACTTGTCCAAGATCGAAGCGGGCAAGATGACGGTCGAACACACCGATTTTCAACTCGCGAGCGTCATGAAGGACGTCGTCGACATTGTCCGGGCGCGCGCGGAGGAGAAGGGACTGGAGCTCACCCATGAGATGGCGCCCGGCTTGCCGTTGATTCTCAAGGGCGATCCGCTGCGGTTGCAGCAAATCCTGCTGAATCTCGGCTCGAATGCGGTGAAGTTCACGGCCCACGGCGCGGTCGCCATCAGCGCGGCGCTTGTGGAGTCGGACAATCCCCACATCGCGCAACTCCGCTTCGAGGTGCGGGACACCGGTATCGGCCTCGACACGGCGCAACGCGCGCGGCTCTTCCAGCCGTTCCAACAGGCCGACGCATCCACGACGCGCCGGTTTGGCGGCACCGGTCTCGGACTTGTCATCTGCCGGCGGCTCGTCGACTTGATGGGCGGGAGCATCGGCCTCACGAGCGAGCCGGGCGTGGGCACCACGTTCTGGTTCACGGTGCCGCTGGAGCGCAGTGAAGCGACGGTGCGCAGCGCGTGGGCGAGCGGCGTCATCACGCCCTTTGACGCGGCCCTGCCAGCCCGGACGCTGCGCATCCTGCTTGTGGAAGACGACGCCATCAATCAGGAGGTCGCCTGCGAGCTGCTCCGGAGCGTGGGGCACAGCGTCGACGTGGCGGCGAACGGTCAGCAGGCCCTGGAACGGGCGGCGCAACACGCGTACGACTTGGTGCTCATGGACGTGCAGATGCCGGTCATGGACGGCCTGGATGCGACGCGGCGGCTGCGGCGGATGCCGGAGTATGCGCGGACGCCGATCCTGGCGATGACGGCCAACGCGTTCCACGAGGACCGCGCGCGCTGCATGGAGGCCGGCATGGACGATTTTATCGCCAAGCCGGTGGATCCGGACCGGATGTTCGCGACGATCCAGCGCTGGGGAATGGAGCCGGGGCGCGTGCCTGTGCCGGACGTGGTTTCGCAGGATAGCGCGTTGCTGCGTGAGCGGATTACCGCCATCGCCGGGCTTGAGGTTGCGCTGGGGCTGCGATCTGTTCAAGGGCGTTGGCCGAGCTACGAGCGGTTTCTCGGCCGATTCGCCAACGACCATCAGGCCGATATCGCCGAGATCCGCGGCGCGCTGGCCAGCGGGCGCTGGGAGGACGGCCGCCGTGTGGCGCACACGCTCAAAGGCCTCGCGGCAACGCTTGGCGCCGTCGAGGTCCAAGCGGCGGCGGCACAGCTGGAAGCTGCCTTGCGCGAAGGGGCCGGAACGCCGCTTGCCGTGGCGCCGCTGATCGACGCGTTGGAGGCGGCGCACAGCCAGCTTGCCGCCACGCTGCGCGACGTTCTGCCGCAGCCGAGCGCGGTTGGAACGACAGCGGTCGACTGGCAAGTTGTCCGTTTTGCGCTTCGCCAAATCGAGGCGCTGCTTGTCGACGACGATCCGCGGGCGTCAGCGGCGGTGCTCGGCGCGGCGCAGCAGCTGCGTGCGGCGCTGGGTCCCGCTGCGCTGAAACTGGAAGGGCTGGTGGCCAAGTTCCAGTTTGAGGAAGCGCTGGCCCTCCTTCGCGCGATCGTGGATGCGCACGCTGAGCTGGCGGGGCCTGCGACGCGCTGACCGGTTGCGGCGTATGTCCGGCGTTGCCCGCGCGCGGACCAATCCGGAATGTCCCGGTCTGCACACCTGATTCGGCCCGCGTCAGGGGTCAGAGTGCCGGGCTCGCGGACGCCGCGCGTTCATCCGCCGGCAGCTCAAACCAGAATGTGCTCCCCGCGCCTTCTTCGCTGTCAACGCCAATGCTGCCGCCGTGCGCTTCCACCGCCAGCTTGCAGAACGCCAGCCCCAGCCCCGTTGAGTACCTCTGCCGGTTGGCGCGCACTTCAACTTGAGCAAATTTCTCAAAAATCTTCTGGCGATACGCGACGGCGATGCCGGGACCGTCGTCCTGCACGCTCACCCGCACGCTTGCGCCCACCGGCGCGAGCGCCAGCACGACAACGCCCTCGTCGCGCGTGAACGTCAGCGCGTTGGCCAGCAGGTTCTGGATGACGCGGAGCACGATGTCCTTGTCCGCGTGCACCGGCATCGCGTGCTCCGGACGGGCAAAGCGGACCTCGCGCGCTTCCGCCAAGGACCGGCTCGCGGCAATCGCTTCTTCCAGCACGTCGCGCAGATCACACGTCGCCAGATGCAACTTCATCTGCCCCGCTTCCATCTTGCTCGTGTCCAGCACGTCGCTGACCATCACGACCATCTTCTGCGTCGAACTCATGCCCGTTGAGACGTAGTACTTGGACGTTTCCGTCAGCACGTTCTTCTTGTCGTCCTGCAGCAGCCCGAGGCTCAGATAAATCCCCGTCAGCGGCGAGCGCAGATCGTGGATGATCATGTGGACGAGGCTGTCGCGCTGGTCCTCCAGTTCACGCAGCCGGCTGTTGGTCTCCTGCAGTTGGCGTCGTTGTCGGCGCAGTTCCAGGTGCGTCGCGACGCGCGCCTCGACCTCCGCAAACTGGAAGGGTTTTGAAACGTAGTCCACACCGCCCGCGCCAAACGCCCGGACCTTGTCGATCGTCTCATGCAGCGCGCTGAGGAAGATGACCGGGATGTCCTTGAGCGCGTCGTCGCTCTTCAGGAGCGTGCAGACCTCATAGCCGTTCATGCCCGGCATGTTGATGTCCAGCAAGATGAGATCGGGTGGATCAGCGCGCGCGGATTCCAGCGCCAATGGGCCGCTCGCCGCCGCCATCACGCGATAGCCCTTGCGGCCAAGCAGACCGGCGAGCAGCGCAAGGTTGGCGGGCGTGTCGTCCACCATCAGGACGCTGGGCGGATTCTGGTCGGGAATTGTCGTCGTCATCGCTGCTGGTCTCCGCGGTACGTGGGCCTCGCGCCGGAACGGCAAATGCCGTCCTGCACTCCATGCGACGTCCGGGTCTCGCCAGCGCCAGCCCACATCCGCACTTATCCTGCACAGCGACTGGTGAAGTCAGTGTGGGCGCGGTAGTTGGAGGCGTCAATGCGGATGTTTGCGCGGCGCGGCAAGAGGTTGTCGCCGCGCCTCCGCTTGCGGCGGGCTGAGTTGTTTCCGCTGGACCCTTGACCCAAACCCGCACGCGCGCGATCCTGCGCACTCACGGCCCGCTCACACGCGCGCCCGAGGTCGCGATGGCGCACGGACTGGCAGTATCCCGCAATGCAACGGCCGTGGGCTGTGTCATCTTATTGAATGCATTTGCATTTTCCGCATTTTCCGCACCGCCAGCGCCCGCCAAGGTCCCGGCGCCTGCCAAAGTCCCTGTGCACGCTGAGATCCCCGCGCCCGTCATGCAGGTGCCGCTCACCCCGGCGCCGCCACCCGCGCCCACTTTTGCCGCGTCGGCCAAGCCGTGGGGCAAGATCACCTCGGACAAAGGCCAGATCTGGCAGCTCACCAAGCCGGAAATCACCATTGGCAGCGACGCGACGTCGGACATCGTCCTGGCCGATCCGACCATCGCGCCGCACCACTGTCGGATCACCTTTGCCAGTGGCAACGCCGCGGTTGAGGATCTGGGCAGCAAGTCGGGGACGCTGGTCGCCGGCGCGGCGCTGAAGCCTGGCCACAGTTTCAAGGTCCTGAACGCGGTCGAAATTGATCCCGGCGCGGTGACGCTGCAGTTCGTGTTCCTGGAGCGCGGGACGGTTGCCCCGTCGCAGGCGCCCAAGACGCGCAAAGTGGTGCCCAAGGTCAAAGTGGTCTTGCCGCCCAAGTCCCGCAATACCCGCTGACCGAAGTTTGCGACCAACCGTCCGCGATCCGCGGCGTGCCACCGCAGGTGTGCGCTCGCGGTCCCAGTCCGAGATGCAGCAGCTCTGACCGAGGAACTTGGGTACTGGAATCAGGTCCGCCTGCCTAGTCCCCGCCGCTCTGCCCGATGGAGTCCGTCCGTGCCCGACACCGCTTCCCCGTCACCCGTGGCCGTCGCGCCGGTGCTCATTACCCTGCAGCTCAACGGCGAGCCGACAAGCGTCGCCGTGCCTCCGCACTGGACGCTCCTGGAATTGCTGCGCTACGGCCTCGGCCTGACCGGCACGAAGCAGGGCTGCGACAAAGGCGATTGCGGCACGTGCACCGTGCGCATTGATGGCGAACCGCAGCTCGCGTGCCTGACGCTGGCCTTGGAAGTGCGCGATCGCCATGTGGAAACCGTTGAAGGGCTGGGCGTGGGCGGCGAGCCGCATCCGCTGCAGGAGGCGTTTGCCCGCGTGGGCGCGGCGCAGTGCGGCTTCTGTACGCCCGGGATGCTCATGTCGGCGTCGGCGTACGTCGACAACCTGACGCTGCAGGACGACCCGGTCGTGCGGCGGGAGGACATCGCGGCGGCGCTCGCGGGCAACCTGTGTCGCTGTACGGGTTACACGAAGATCCTGCAGGCGGTCGAAGAAGTCGCGCAGGTCGTGCTGGATCGCCAGCGGGAAATCGAAGAATCGACGGCGGAGGAGCCATGACGCTGTCGTCCAAGACTGAGAACAGCAGCCAAGGGCGCCCGTACACGGTCGTCGGCGCGCGCCACGGCAAGCCCGATGCGTTGGACGCGATGGCGGGCTTGGCCAAATACACCGATGACATCGCGCTGCCGCGCATGCTGTTCGCTCGCATCCTGCGCTCGCCGCACGCGCATGCGCGGATCGTCAGCATCGACACGAGCGCCGCCGAGGCGATGGAAGGCGTGCACGCCGTCGTCGTTGGCGAGGAAATGCCGACGCGCTATGGCGTGATTCCGTGGACGCCGGACGAGCAAGCGCTCGCGACGGACAAGGTTCGGTACGTCGGCGATGCCGTCGCGGCGGTTGCAGCGATTTCAGAGGACGTCGCGATTGCCGCGTGCAAGCGCATCGTCGTGCAGTACGAAGTGCTGGAGGCGCTGACGTCGCCGGAAGCGGCGCTGGCCAATCCGCAGAACAAGATTCACGAGGCCAACAAGCACGGCAACATCACCAAGCAGGTTCAGCTCGCGTTTGGCGACGTGGACGCGCAGTTGGCGGTGGCGGATCTGGTCATCGAGGGCCACTACCAGTACCACGGTTCGACGCACGCGGCGCTGGAGCCGCACTGCTGCGTGGCGCATGTGGATGGCCGCGGGCTGCTGACGGTGTGGTCGGCGACGCAAGTGCCGCATTACCTGCACCGCGAACTGGCCAAAGTGCTGGAAGTGCCGACGCACAAGATCCGCGTGATCCAGCCGCAAGTCGGCGGCGCGTTTGGTGGCAAGTCGGAGCCGTTTGACCTGGAATTCGTCGCGGCCAAGCTGGCGATGAAGACCGGCAGGCCGGTCAAGTGCCTGTATACGCGGGAGGAAGTCTTCCTCGCGCACCGCGGCCGCCATCCGTTCGACATGCACTACACAACCGGCTTCACCAAGGACGGCAAGATCCTCGCGGTGGACGCCAAGTCCGTCCTCGACGGCGGCGCGTACAGCTCGTTCGGTCTCGTCACCACGTATTACTCCGGCCAATTGCTCGGATCGCCGTACACTTTTGCCAGCTACCGCTTTGATTCCACGCGGGTTTACACCAACAAGCCGGCGTGCGGTCCCAAGCGTGGCCACGGCAGCGTGCAGCCGCGGTTCGCGATTGAAGTGCAGTTGGACAAGGCGGCGCGCGCGCTGAAGTTGGACCCGATCGACCTGCGCCGGCGCAACTTCATCGGCGAAAATACCACGACGATCAACGAGTTTCACATCGGATCGAACGGCTTCCTGGAATGTCTGGAGCTGGTTGAAAAAGCGTCGGACTGGAAGGCGCGCTACGGCAAGCTCGGACGCGGACGCGGCTTGGGCGTCGCGGGCTCCACGTACATTTCCGGCACCAACTACTGCATCTACCCGACCGATTTGCCGCAATCCGGCGTGCAGATTTGCCTCGATCGCTCCGGCCGCGTGCGCATCTTCGCGGGCACCAGCGACATTGGCCAAGGCAGCTCCACGATGCTCGCCGTCGTCGCCGCCGAGGAATTGGGCGTGCATCTGGACGACGTACGCGTCATCGCCGCCGACAGCGATTTGTGCCCGGTCGACCTCGGCTCGTACAGCTCGCGCGTCACGCTCATGGCCGGCAACGCGTGCCTGTCCGCCGCCCGCGATTTGGCCAGCAAAGTGCGCCAAGCCGTCGCCAAGAAATGGGGCTGTGAGAAGCGGGACGTCATCCTGGCCGACCGCCGCGCGCAACGCCTCGACGATCCGGACGTGTTCATCGACATCACCGACGCGTTCATCCTCGCTGAAGTCGAATTCGGTACGATGGGCAGCACCGGCAGTTACCAGACGCCGCGCGAAGATGTCCACGGCGAATACCGCGGCGGCACGATCGGCGCGAGTCCGGCGTACTCGTTTACCGCACACATCGCGGAAGTCAGCGTCGACGAAGAGACCGGCGACGTGCGCGTGGAAAACATCTGGTGCGCCCACGATTGCGGCCGCGCGCTCAGCCCCGTGCTCGTGGAAGGCCAAATCGAGGGCAGCGTCTACATGGGTTTTGGCGAGACCGTCATGGAACACCACCACGTCATGGCTTCAGGCTTGCGGACGGACGGCGCGCGCCGCGATACCGGACCGGGCAAGGACGGCCTGCTCGCGCACAGTTCGCTGCTCGATTACCGGATGCCGACGACGCTCGACACGCCCAATCTGTACGCAGGCATCGTGGAGAAGCCCGATCCGCGTGGGCCTTTTGGCGCGAAGGAAGCGGGCGAAGGACCGCTGCACAGCGTTGTCCCCGCCATCTGCAACGCCATCTTCGACGCGATCGGCGTGCGCATCGATTCGCTGCCCGTCGCGCCGGAAAAGATCCTCGCGGGCCTGCGCGCCCAGCGCTCGGGAGGCCAATCATGCTGAGGCTTCCACCTTTTGCCCTGCATCAGCCGACGACTGTGGCTGAGGCGATCGCGCACCTGGCCGCGCATGCGCCCGACGTGCGCGTGATCAGCGGCGGGACGGACCTGCTGCCGAACATAAAGCTGGCGCAGACCAGGATCCAGCACCTGGTGTCGGTGAAATTCCTGGAGGAGTTGCACGGTGTCACGCGGACGGCGACGCACCTGCGCATCGGCGCGGCGACGGCCTTGCAGGATCTGGCCGACGACGAGGACGTGCGCGAAACGCTGCCGGCGCTGGCTTTTGCCGCGTCGCGGATCGGCAGCCCGCAGATTCGCAAGATGGGCACGTTGGGCGGCAACATCAGCCTGGATACGCGCTGCCGCTACATCAACCAGACGGAGCTGTGGCGCGAGGCGCTGGGTGGTTGCCTCAAGTCGCACGGCACGGAATGCCACGTGGTGCCGGGCGGGCAGGGGTGCGTCGCGTCGCTCTCGGCCGATACCGTGCCGCCGCTGATCGCCTACGGCGCGATTGCCGAGATGGTGAGCGACAAGGGCATTCGCCGCGCGCCGGTGCAGGACCTGTTCCAGCAAGATGGAACCTGGCATGTGCGCATCGCCCGCGAGGAGCTGCTGCTCGCCGTGGAGATTCCGCTTCCAGAGCCGACGACGCGCGTTGTGTACCGCAAGTGGGCCGTTCGCCAGAGCATCGACTTTCCGCTTGTGTCGGTCGCAGTGCGGCTGGACGGGGCGGACGGCGTGCTGACCGGCGGGTCGATTGTCGTGAGCGCGCTGGGGCCGCGGCCGCGCGTGCTGCCGCTGAACGCGATGGCCGGCCGCAAGATCGATGAAGAACTGGCGCAGGCGCTGGGCCAACTGGTCTACGACCGCGCCCGTCCGCTGCCGAACATTCCGTACGACGCGGAATACCGCCGCGAGCGCATGGTGATTGAAGTGCGGCGCGCGGTCCGCGTGTTGGCTGGGCTGCCGGAACGACCGCTCGCCCAGCAGGCATAACCGACCCGGAGGCAGAACATGTCAGGCGCGATTGACCTTCCCCTCGTCCGCAGCCTGCCTTCGCATGGCCGCGACCACGCGACGCTGCTGCAGGAACTCGAAGCGCTGCGCGTCGCAGATGCCGATTGGCGCGACGGTCGCGTGTTCAGCCTTGTCTACGATCCTGGCCATGCCCACGAGGCGTTTCTGCAGGAGGCGCACAGCCGCTATTTCTGCGAGAACGGCCTGAATCCCATGGCGTTCAAGAGCCTGCACCGCATGGAGACGGACGTCGTGCGGATGGTCGGGCGGCTGCTCCACGGCGATGCCGAGACGTGCGGGACGATGACGTCCGGCGGTACTGAGTCGCTCCTGCTGGCGGTGAAGACCGCGCGGGATCGCGCGCGGCGGCTGCATCCGTGGAATCACCGGCCGGAGATGATCCTGCCGACGACGGCGCACGTCGCGTTGGACAAGGCGGCGGACGCCTTTGGCGTGCGGATTCGCCGCGCGCGGCTGACCGCGGACCTGCGCGTGGACGTGCGGCACGTGAAGCGCCTGATCAACCGGCACACGGTGCTTGTGGTCGCGAGCGCGCCGCAGTATCCGCACGGCGTGGTGGATCCGGTCGCGGAGATCGGCCAGCTGGCGCTCAAGCGCAAGATTCCGTTCCACGTGGACGCGTGCGTGGGCGGCATGATCCTGCCGTTCATCGAGAAGCTTGGGCGCCCGGTGCCGCCGTGGGATTTCCGCGTGCCGGGCGTGACGAGCATCTCAGCGGACCTGCACAAGTACGGCTACACGGCCAAAGGCGCGTCGGTGCTCCTGCATCGCTCCAAGGACTATCTGCAGGACCAGATCTTCATCGCGACGGACTGGCCGGGCGGCGTGTATGCCTCGCCGACGCTGCCGGGTACGCGGCCCGGTGGCACGATTGCCGCGGCGTGGGCGGGCATGCAGGCCATGGGTGAGGACGGCTATCTGGCGCTGGCGCGGCAGACGCTCGCGGCGGCGGATGAGCTGCGCGCGGGCGTGCGGGCGATCGACGGGCTGAAGCTGCTGTCCCCGGACGACATGCCGATTGTGACGTGGGCGTCGGGCGCGCCGGACGTCGACGTGTACGCAGTGGCAGACCAACTGGAAGCGCGCGGTTGGCACATCGACCGCCAACAGGATCCGCCGTCGGTGCACCTGACCGTGATGGCGGGGCATGAGCGGACCGTGGGCGCGTACGTGAGCGACCTCGGCGAAGCGGTCCGGTACGTCCGCGCGCATCCGGGGACCAAGAGCCAGGGCAACGCGGCGATGTACGGGATGATGGCCAAAGTGCCATTCCGCGGGATGATCAAGAAGACGGTGCGGGACATGTACCTGGAAATGTACGGTCCGGAGGGCGGCGCGAAGCAGGGCGATCCGGCGCCGCCTCAAGGGCTGGTCGGCAAGCTGCTGGCGGAGCACGGCGAGAAGATCGACCGCGCGCTGGACTTGTACCAGCGGCTGCGCAACCGCCTCACGCGGAGGAACTGAACATGCCAGGTCGCTGTCTGCGTCTCGGGTTTGCCCGGGTAAACCAGGAGACCAACGCGCTCTCGCCGGTGCGCACAACGTTGGACGACTTTCGCGCGACGCACTGGCTGGAAGGGCCCAAGCTACTCGCGGCGTGCGGGCGCAAGTCGATGGAAGTGCCGGGTATGTTCCGCAACGCGGAGCTCTCCGGTTTTGCCCAGGAAGCGCACAAGCTGGCGCATGACCACGACCTCGCGCACGGGCACGTGGGCGTCGCGCTGGTGCCGCTGGTGTCCGCGTGGGCGGTGCCGAGCGGGCCGCTGACGCGGGAATGCCTGCAGGGCATCATTGACGCGATCCTGCAGCAACTCCGGGCGACGGAGCCGCTTGACGGCCTGTACCTGAGCCTGCACGGCGCGATGGGCGCGCTGGAGACGCCGGATCCGGAGGCTGAAATCATCCGGCAGATTCGCGCGGAGGTGGGGCCGGCGCTGCCGATCGTCGTGACGTATGACCTGCACGCCAGCGTGAGCCGCGAGGTAGTGGAGCAAGTCCAGGGGCTTATCGCCTACGCCACCAATCCGCACCGCGACCACGCGCGCACGGGCGCCAAGGCGGCGCGCCTCCTGCTGGGCATCTGCCGTAAGCGCCTGCACCCGACGACGGCCTGGCGTTCCCTGCCGATGCTGCTGGGCGGCGGGACGACCATCGACTTCTTGCCGCCGATGCTGGCGATCTTCCAGCGGCTGCGGCACTGGGAACGGCAGGGGAAGATCCTGTCCGGCAGCGTGCTGATGTGCCACCCGTGGAATGCCCATCCGGAGACCGGGTGGAACGTGCTGATCGTCACCGACGCCAACCGCGCGCTGGCGGAGCAGCTGGCGGACGAAGTCGCGGAGCAGTGCTGGAAAGTGCGGCACGAGCTGCCGCCGGCATTCCACACGCCGGAAAAGGCGATCCAGCTGGCCAAGGAAGCGCGGCTGGCGCGCCGGCTGGGCGTGGTGGTGCTGGCGGACGCGAGCGACGTGGTGAGCGCAGGCGCGCCGGGCGAGAATACGGCGCTGATTGCTGCGCTGCTGGCGCACGGCCGCGAGCTGGTGAGCTACGTGCCGCTGCGGGATCCCGAAGTGGTGGCGGCGCTGTGGCCGATGGCGATTGGCAGCCAGCACGAAGTGACGATCGGCGCCAAGCTCGACGCCGCACGTGGCCAGCAGCTCGCGTTGCAGGTCAAGATCCACGAGAAGCGCGAGTCCCACGGCGTGGGGCGGATGCTGGTGTTGGTCCACGAGAAGGTGCACATCGTCGTGGTGGAAGGGCCGGCGCTGACGATGCGCCCGTCGTTCTTCAGCAACGCCGGGCTGAATCCGTGGCGGGCGGACGTGATTGTGGTGAAGAACTTCTTCCCGTTCCGCATGTTCTTTGCGGCGATGGCGCGGTTGACGCTGTACGTGAAGTCGAGCGGCGTGACGGATTTTGACGCTGCGCACGTGCTCGAATTTGCCGGAGAGATCCATCCGCGGGACGAAGTGACGGAGTGGCGCACGGCGGATCGGCGGCGGCGATTTTCCTGACCGTCGGACCGCACCCGCTGACCCGCGGTTGGACTGCACGCATTCGGCTTTGCAGCGCGATTGCCAAGCCGACGAAACCACCGCGCGCCGGTCTCGTCAGCAGCCGACGTGGCGTGTACACTGCGCCCCCCGCGAGGGCCCTGAGGAGCACCACGACCTATGTCCGCTGAATTGGAACGCGAAATCCGTCGCCGCCGCTCATTTGCCATTATCTCGCACCCGGATGCGGGCAAAACGACGATGACGGAGAAGCTGCTGCTCTTTGGCGGCGCGATCCAGCTGGCCGGCGCGGTCAAGGCCAAGAAGTCGCAGCAGTCGGCGCGGTCTGACTGGATGTCGATTGAAAAGGAGCGCGGCATTTCCGTTTCGACCGCGGTGATGTCCTTTGAGTACCGTGATTTGGCGCTCAACCTGCTGGACACGCCGGGCCACAATGACTTCTCCGAAGACACGTTCCGCACGTTGACCGCGGTCGACTCCGTGCTCATGGTCATCGACGCCGCCAAAGGCGTGGAAACGCAGACGCGGCGGCTCCTGGAAGTGTGCCGGCTGAAGCGCACGCCGGTCATCACGTTCATCAACAAGCTCGATTTGGACGCGATGGAGCCGCTCGACATTCTCGACAACCTCGAGAAAGAGCTGGGCATGTTGACGACGCCGTTTACGTGGCCGATCGGCATGGGACCGGACTTCAAGGGCGTGTACGACCTGCGCGACAAGACCGTGAATTTCTACCTGGCGGCGGCGCGCGGTCGGCGCAATGAGCGCGAGATCCTGCACAGCCTGGAAGGACCGGAGGCGGAGGAGCTGCTCGGCAAGCACCGCACGCAGCTTGTGGAGGAAATTGACCTGCTGCAAGGCGCGGCGTCGCCGTGGGATGAAACCGCGTTCCTGCGCGGCCAGTTGACGCCGGTGTTCTTTGGCTCCGCGCTGAACAATTTTGGCGTGAAAGAACTGCTCGATTGCTTCTGCGATTTGGCGCCGCCGCCGCAGCCGCGCGAAACGCTGACGCGCATCGTGATGCCGGAAGAAGAGAAGTTCAGCGGCTTTGTGTTCAAGATTCAGGCCAACATGGACAAGAACCACCGCGACCGCATGGCGTTCCTGCGCGTGTGTTCAGGCACGTTCCGGCGCGGCATGCGCATCATCCACGTCCGCACGGGCAAGGAGCTGCAGGTGCGCAACGCCATGACGTTCCTGGCGCGCGACCGCAGCATCGTGGAAGAAGCGTATCCGGGCGACATCATCGGCATTCCGAACCACGGCACGATCCGCATCGCGGACACGTTCACCGAGGGCGAGAACCTGCAATTCACCGGCGTGCCGAGCTTTGCCCCCGAACTGTTCCGCCGCGTGCGCCTGCGCGACCCGATGAAGGCCAAGCAGCTGCAAAAGGGTCTGGAGCAAGTGTGTGAAGAGGGCGCGGCGCAGTTGTTCCGGCCGTTGATTGGCTCGGACTACATTGTCGGCGCTCTGGGCGCGCTGCAGTTTGAAGTGATCGAGGCGCGGCTGCGCGACGAGTACAGCGTGGACGCGGCGTTTGAAGGCATGGCGCTGCAGGTTTGCCGCTGGGTCGCCTTTGACAAGCCGGAAGCGCGGCGGACGTTTGAGAACGCGTACACCAAGGACTTGTTCCAGGACGGCGCGGGCAACCTGTGCCTGTTGACGGAGACGCGGTTCCGCGCGGAGTACATCGCCGAGAAGAACCCGGGCGTGCGCCTGACGACGACGGTGGAACTGCACTGAGCCGGTCCTGAAGCCTATGTCCCCGTGCATGGCTTGCGTCCGTCCGCCGAGATCGCTACTTTGCGCCGGTCAGCGCGCCTGCTGACCTGAGGCTGCTTGCGATGCGTATTCTCCCCGCTGTAGTGCTGCTGACCCTGACCGCGTGCACCGAGCCGGCTTCGACAAGCGCCAATTGCGACCAACGGCACCAATTGGCTGCGACGCCGAATTGGACGGGCGATTGCGTCAACGCGCAGGTCGATTGGCAGGACGCGACGTGTCAGGACGCCGCGTGGCAGATGCCGGCGTGCGGCACGACGACGGTCATCGATGGCGCCGATTTTGGCGGCCAGCACATTCAACTGCCCAACGCCATCACGTACACGGATGATCCGCCGATGTCCGGACCGCACCGCGCAGAATGGCCGCACTGGGGCGAATACGGCTTTGCGCCCAAGCAGCGCTGGCTGCACTCGATGGAGCACGGCGCGGTGGTGTTGCTCTACAATCCGTGTGCGTCAGACGAGCTGGTCGCGACGCTGCGCGCTTACGCCCAGAGTGTCCCGGCTGACGCAGGCGGGGCTTTTCGCTGGGTGCTGACGCCCTATCCGGGGCTTGATTCCGCGTATTCGCTTGTGTCCTGGCGGCATCGCCTCAAAGGCAACTGCTTTGACCCCGCCGCCGCCGATGCATTTCGCGCCGCGCATTACCGCAAGGCGCCCGAGGACGAGGGCGTCGACGGCGCCTACGCCTGCAGTTGGATGGGCACGAACTGCAATGGCTCGCCGGGCGAGAGCAGCGCCGCTGACGCCACGACGGGCGGACTCGTGCCGCGGGACAGCCAGTGACACACGCGCCGCTCTTCGCGGGGTTGCTGCTGACGGCGCTGGCATGCAGCGATCCGTACGTCAACGAGCCATACAAGCCGGACCCAACGCCGTGGCTGGCGACTTGCGGGGACACAGCGCTCGACTGGCAGGACGCGACGTGCCCGGATGCCACCTGGCAGACGCCCGCCTGCACGCCCGGCGTGACGGTGGACGCGGCGGAGATGGGCCATGACATCGTGGCGTTGCCGTCGCCGCTGACCTACGCCGAGTCGCCGCCGCTCTCAGGCAATCACCGCCCGGATTGGGCGCGATGGGGCGAATTCGCTTTCCTGCCGCCGCAGCGCTGGGTCTACAACCTGAAGCTCGGCGGCGTCGTGGTGCTGTACAACCCGTGCGTTGCCGCGCCGCTGGTGGAGACGCTCCGGCAGTTCCTGCGCGACCAGCCGGCGGACGAGACGGGCGCGTATCGGTGGGTGCTGACGCCGTATCCGAAATTGCAGACGGCGTTCGCCCTCCTGACGTGGCGGCACAGCTTGAGCAGCAACTGCTTTGACGCGACGGCGGCATTGGCTTTCGTCCAAGCGCACTACCGGAAGGCGCCGGAGGACAATGCGTCGCAGGGCGCGTATGCCTACGCCTGGATCGGCAAGGCGGGCTACTTGCTGACGGGACCTGTCACGGCGGACGGCCTCTGCCTGCCGGATGCAACGCCGGACGCGCAATAGCCCGCTAGGCAGCCGCCAAAGTCGCATCGGGCCGCCGACCCATCGTCTTCAGCCACGCGTAGTGGGCGTGCAGCGCGCCCTTGAGCTTGGGCTGCACGAGGTAGACGAGGCCGTTCTCGCGCGCCGTCGCCTCGACAAGCTTGGCCAGCGCCGGGTAGTGCAAGTGGCAGACTTTCGGGAACAAGTGGTGCACGACCTGAAAGTTCAGGCCGCCCATGTACCAGCTCAGGAATTTGTTGCGCGGCGCGAAATCGACGGTCGTCTTGAGCTGATGGCTGGCCCAATCATCCGCCAAGCGACCGCTCGCCGGCATCGCGACCATCTCCGCCTCGCTCACGCAGTGCGCCAACTGGAACGTCGTGGCCAGCGTGACGCCGACCACCGCGCAGACCAGAAAGTACATCGGCACCACGAAATACCAAGGATACAGCAGCAGCGGAATCACCCACCCCAGCGTGATGTGCAGCGCCTTGCCCGTGAGCATCACCACCCAGTCGCGCGTCGTCATCTTCGGCAGTTGCAGCGGCCCGACGCGGCCGATGGCGATGTTGTAGAAGTCGTCAAAGACCACCCATTTCGGCAGCAGCAGGCAGTACAGCAACCACATGTAGATGTGCTGGCCGCGGTGCATCGGCAGCCACTTCTGGTGCGGCGACATGCGGCTCAGCAGGCCCAGCTCCAAGTCGTCGTCCAAGCCGCCGATGTTGGTCCACGTGTGGTGCAGCGTGTTGTGCTTGGTGCGCCAGATAAACGAGCTCGCACCCATCGCGTCAATCGAATAGCCAACCCAGCGGTTGACCGTCGGGTTGCGCGAATAGGCGCCGTGGTTGGCGTCATGCATGACCGCCATGCCGATCCCGGCGATGGCCAGCCCGAGGCTCACCGCCAGCGGCAGCTTGAGCCACCACGGCGTCGGCAGCAGCACCAGCGCCGTCCAGGACGACAGGAACCACAGCCAGATGACCACCGTCTTGCGGACCATCGCCGGCATGTCGCGCTCAGGCAGACCGCTCTCGGCGAAATAGCGATCCGCGCGCTCCTGCAACTGCTTGGCGAACGCGGACTCGCGGCCAAATTTCACCAATCGGTGCGCGCTCTCTGGCACTTGTTGCGTCATGCTTTCCGTCGTCATGGCTTGGCCCTCCCAGACCTTCCCCGCGTCAAAGGTAAGCGGATGCGCAAGCGATTGTCGCGCCGCCACCGCAAAATAGCCCGACAACGCGCAAGGCTGACGCAACAGTGACGGGAGCCGGCGCGGCTTTTCACGGGCAAACGGGAGAGGCTGGTGCTTCTGGGGCAGCAAACTGCCATTGGGCTGCGCGGCTTTCTTGACGATCCGCAACGTTCAGCGGCGCGCCCCAGACTTTTCACACGAATGTCGCAAAAGTGTAATTGGCGCTTGTTCCGCGCCGCAGAAAGTGTATTTTTCTCTGATCGTCGCGGCGCTTTTGCCGCGTCGCCCACCGGATGTTTGTGCCCCATGACGATCGCCAACTTTGTCCGGACGCATCGCGCCCGCCGCGCCTCTTTGCGCGCTGCCTCTTGCTGTTGCCTTCTCGGCTTGCTCGCGGTGGCGTGCGGCAGTCCCGCTGCGAGTTCCACGGGATCCGTCACGGACGACGCGGCGAACGACGCCAACTTGCCGCACTTTGACAGCCACGACGGCGGCAAGGATAGCGGCGCCAGCTTGGACGGGCTGCAGGACTCCGCGACGACCCACGACGGCGACTTGACGGATCTGGGCGACGGGACCGACGCGAGCCTCGACGACGGCGACACGGGCATCTTCTTCGACGACTGCCTCGCCGGTTGCAGCGACACCTTGGACGGCGCGACCGACCCGGGCAACGGCTGCGACTTTCCCGCGAGCCCCGTGCCCGGCGAGCCCGGCGCCACCTGCAAGACCGCGGACGAGTGCGACAGCGGCTTCTGCATTGACGGCCCGGACGGCAAGATTTGCACCGCCGCGTGCATCAGCTGCTGCCCCGCCGGCTTTGAGTGCGGAAAGATGCCTGGCATCGACGCGGCGTTCGCCTGCGTGCCCAAGCAGTTGGCGCTCTGCCAGCCGTGCGCCACGGACGCCGAGTGCGGCAAGGTCGATCCCGGCGCGCTGTGTCTCAGTTACGGCGCCGCGGGCAGCTTCTGCGGGACCGGTTGCTCGGGGAACGTGGACTGTCCGGGCGGCTATGCGTGCCAGGACTCGACCGGCCAGCTGGGCGCCGCCAAGCAGTGCGTGCGCACGCAGGGCGAGTGCAGTTGCACCAAGTGGGGCGCGTTTGTCGGCGCGACGACGGCCTGCGCGCAGCAGAACGATCTGGGCACATGCAAGGGCACGCGCAAATGCGGGCTCGCGGGCCTGACAGCGTGCAGCGCGCCCGCGCCCGCGACCGAGACCTGCAACGGCGTGGACGACAACTGCGACGGCGTCACGGACCCCGCCAACGCCGCGGGCTGCACGCTCTACTTCACCGACAACGACGGCGACGGCTTTGGCGGCGGCAAGGGCAGCTGCCTGTGCAGCAACCCGGGCCTGGAAACGACGGTGGGCGGCGATTGCAACGACCAGTCGGCGGCCATTCATCCCGGCGCCAAAGAAATCTGCGACGGCTTGGACAACGACTGCGACGGCAAGACCGACCCGGGCTTTCCAGACACCAACGGCGACGGCTTCGCCGACTGCGTGGATCCTGACATCGACGGCGACGGCGTGGCCAACGCCAACGATTGCGCCCCCGCCAACGCGGCGATCTTTCCGGGCGCCAAGGAAATCTGCGACGGCTTGGACAACGACTGCAACGGCGTGACGGACGATGCGGGCGCGATCGGCTGCACCCTGTGGTTCCAGGACAACGACGGCGACGGCAGCGGCGCGGGCTTGGGACAGTGCCTGTGCGACGTCTCCGGCAAGTACACGGCAGCCACCGGCGGCGATTGCAACGACAGCAACGGCGCGATTCACCCCGGCGCGACCGAGGTCTGCAACAACGCCGATGACAACTGCAATGGCGCGACCGATGAAGGCTGCGACGACGACCTGGATTTGTGGTGCGACGCGACGATGACCGTCATTGGCACGCCGACTGTCTGCCCGTCCGGCAAGCAGGACTGCAACGACGCCGCGGGCAACATCCATCCCGGTCAGGCGGAGATCTGCGGCAACGGCATCGACGACAACTGCGACGGCTTGACCGACACGGGCGACAACTTGAGCGGCTGCACCGTGTACTACGTGGACAACGACGGCGACGGGTATGGCGACAAGTCGCTTTCGCAGTGCCTGTGCGCCGCCACGTCGCTCTACACGACCAAGATTGCCGGCGACTGCAACGACACGGATCCCAAGGTCAGCCCCAAGGCGCTGGAAGTCTGCAACGGCAAGGACGACGACTGCGACGGCGACACGGATCCGGAGAACGCGCCCGGGTGCCTGACCTACTACCGGGACGAGGATGGCGACGGGTACGGGGACCCGGTGCAGACCGCGTGCCTGTGCGGCCCCGGGGGCGGGTTCATCGCCCA
>CAINLT010000375.1 GCA_903850505.1 uncultured Myxococcales bacterium
CGCCACGGCCAGCACCGCCGCCAAGGTCTCCGACCGTTCAGCCCGGGCAAACGGCGGCGTTCCCGTCAGCAGTTCCACGAGCACGCTGCCCAGCGCAAAGAGGTCGCTGCGCGCGTCCAGCGGTTGCCGCGCAACCTGCTCGGGAGACAGGTACGGCGACTTGCCGCGCAACGCCAGCGTGTCGATCGGCTCGTCCGCGCCCAGACGCTGGGCGATGCCAAGATCCAGCAGCACGATCTCGCCGTCCGCCGTGATTTGCACGTTGCCCGGCGACACGTCGCAATGCACCACGCCCGCTGCGTGCAGGTCAGCCAGCGCCTCCGCCACCTCAGCCACCAGCCAATACGCCACTTGCGGCGACAGCGGACCGTCATGGAGCAGCGCGCGCAGCGACGCGCCGGGGTAGAGCGGCATCGCCAGCCACGGGATCTCGTGGCACGTCCCGTGCGCCAGCAACCGCGGCAGCCGCGGACTGTCCAACAGTTGCAGCAAGGCCGTCTCGCGGTGGAACAGCGCGTTGACGGTCGCATCGTCGCGGAACATCGGCAGCAGCCGTTTCAGGGCGAACGCGCCGGGGTTGGCCACGTGCCGCGCGCGCCAGACTTCGCTCGTGCCGCCCAAGCCGAGGCGCGCATCCAGCAGCCACGGGCCAAAATGCAGCGGCGTCGGCCAAGCCAGCGTCATGTGTCGGACTCGGGCGTGCGCAGGCGGGCGTAGAGCGTTGTGCGGTCGATGCCGAGGCTCTCCGCGGCGCGGCGCTTGTTGCCGCCGGAGAGCTCGACGCGCTCGGCGACTGCGCGGCGGATAATCTCTTCAAGCGGCGCGGTCTTCCACCAGCCTTCGCTCTTGCCATTGCCGGCTTCCTGCGGCTTGTCGCGCGTCAACAGCGGCTCCACGTCGGCCACGTCGATGACATCCCCCGACGCGAACAGCCCCGCGCTCTTCAGCACCGTCTCCAACTGCCGAACGTTGCCCGGCCAGGAGAATTCCCGCAGCCGCCGCAGCGCCCCCGGCGTCAACCGCTCCACCTGGCCGATGCCCAGCTTGCGGTTCTCCGTGAGGAAATGCTCGACGAGCAGCGGAATGTCGTCCAGGCGCTGACGCAGCGGCGGAATCTGCAGTTCGATGACCCGCAACCGGAAGAGCAGGTCCTGGCGAAACTGGCCGTGCTCCGCCATCTCCGGCAGGTTGCGATGCGTCGCCGCGACCACGCGCACGTCCACCTTGCGCGTCCGCGTGTCGCCGACCCGCTGCAACTCGCCCGATTGCAGCACGCGCAGCAGCTTGGGCTGCATCTCCAGCGGCATCTCGCCAATCTCGTCGAGGAACAGCGTGCCGCCGTCCGCGCTCTCAAACAGGCCCTTGCGGTCCAGCACCGCGCCGGTAAACGCGCCGCGCACATGGCCAAAAAGCTCGGATTCCAGCAGCGTGGACGGCAACGCCGCGCAGTTGATGGCGAGGAACGGCCCGCGTTTACGGCGCCCGGTGAAGTGAATGGCGCGCGCCACAAGCTCCTTGCCCGTGCCCGATTCGCCGCACACAAGCACCGGAAAATCGTGGTCGCGGACGCGATCCATCAGGCCGAACAGCCGCAGCAGCGCCGGGCTCTCGCCGCGAATCTGGCTGTAATCGCTGCGCCGCTGCACATCCAGCCGCTGCGCCACCAGCTCCGCGCGGGCATCGTCCAGCGCGTGCTCGGTCTGGTCGAGCTGTTCGCGCAGCCGCTCCGCCAGGTCCTGCACCTCCGCGCGGCTTTGCTGCAGCTTTTCCAGCGCCTGCCGCTCACCGGCCACCACGCGCGCGTGCTCCACGGCGATCGTCGCCTGATCGGCCAGCGCCTCCAGAAGCGCCGCATGCTCGGGTGAAAAAGCCCCCGCAGTGAAGCGATTGTCGACGTACAACGCGCCAATCGGCCGGCCCTGCCACGCCATCGGCACGCACAGGATCGACCGCAGGCTGCCGTGATGGACGCTCGCCTGGCTGCGGAACCGCTCGTCCTGCAAAGCATCCGTCGTCAGGATCCGCTCACCGGCCTGGAAAACCTGCCGGGCGATGCCCCAGCTCAGCTTCAACGCCGCTTTGCGCAGGTTCTCGCGGTCGAGGTTGCGCGCCACCATCACGTTCAACGCGCCGTCGTGGTCCAGCAGCAGAAAACCGCGCTCAGCGCCCGTCAGTAGCACCGCGGAATCCATGACGATTTCCAGGAGCGGCGGCAATTCCTGCTCGGCGCCCATGCGGCGGTTGATGGCGAGAATCGGCGCCAGCGCGTGCGGCGCGGGCAGCGGCGAAGTGCTCGCGGAATCAGGCAGTTGGCTGAGCACGGCGAGCAGCAGGCGCGTCGCACCATGTGCCGCGCCATGGGCGAAGAGCTGGCGATCGTGCGGCGTCAACGTCGCAGCGATCGCGTCAAAGCGCGCCAAACCGTCACGCGCCAAGGCCACCGCCGCGGGCCAATCGCCGTGCCAAGCCTGGGCGCGCGCGAGGTCAGCCATCAGACCAATCCGCAGCAGCGGCTTGCTCTCAGGAACTTTCCGCAGCGCTTCATGCAGTGCCTGCGCGGTCTGCTGCCACTGCTGGCGACCCGCATCCGGCCGATCCAGCGCCAGCCGGCCAAGCAGCCACGCGGCGCGCGCCTCCAGTTCGGGTGACGCCAACTGCGCTGCCGTCACCGTCGCGGCGGCACCAAGCGCCTGCGCCTGCGCTGTCCTGCCGGAGATCCGCAACAGCTCGCCGCGCTCCAGCTCAATCTCCAACAGCTCCGCCAGCGCGTTGGCCTGCCGCAAGTCGGCCTCAGCCCGCGCCAGTTGCCGTTCCGCCGTCGGCCAGCGCCCCGCGCGCCGCGCCAACTCCGCGAGCACGCACAGCGCGTTGCCCGCCAGGTAGCCGTTCTTCTGCGCCTCGTAGTACGCCAGCGCGTCGTCCAAATCCTTGCGCGCCCGCTCATCCTGACCCAGCTGGGACAGCAGGTTGCCGCGGTTGCCCAGCGCGCGCGCCAGGGCCCCCGCGTTCGTCGCGCGACGACCCGCTGCGACGATGTGGTCATACGCCGCCAACGCGCGGCCCAGATCGCCCTGCTCGTGGTCCAGCGTCGCGACGTTCATCGCCATGTTCAACGCGCGCAACCGGTCGCCCGATCGCTCCGCCGCCTGACGCGCCGTTTCGTACCACGTCCGCGCCTGCGGCAGGTCGCCGCGCCGTTGCGCGCACAAGCCCAGCCCACTCGCCGCCGCAGCGTGCAGCGCGGAATCCTGCAGCGCTGCGTCGTGCCACAGCGACTCAAACTGGCCGACCGCGGCCGGCAACGCGCCCGA
>CAINLT010000376.1 GCA_903850505.1 uncultured Myxococcales bacterium
CGAGCGTGAAGCTGGACTGCGATCCGCCGACGACAAAGTGCGAGAATGTCGACGCCAGCGGCTATGGCTTCTGCCCCAGCCTGTGACCGAGCCGTGAACTAGGGAGTAGCTGACCGTGAGCGTTCTGGACACGATCGATACCACAGTGACCCTCGAGTGGGCGGAGACGCGCACGGTCGCGACGCTCGTGCACTTGGGCGAGCGCGTGGCGACGGTGACGGCGCTGCGGACGCCTGACGTCGGCGTTGAATGCTTCCTGCGGCTGGAAGGCGATGGGCCTGCGGACACGATCGCCATCGACGGCGTCTGCGTGGCGGCGCGTGACGGCGAATGGGGCGAGTTCGAGGTCGACGTGTCGATCGCCCGCGTGGGCACGACGACGTCCGCGACGGCGCTGCGCGACTTCATTGAGCAGCATCAGATCGCCCGCGGCGGCACAGTCGCCGTCGGCAAGAACCGCGACAACCCTGAAATCAAGCGCTTCGTGTACACGCTCCCGCACGCCGGCGCGCACGTGGCGCCGCAGCTCGCGCGTCCCGGCCAGCCAGCAGCGGTGTTCCTGGAGACGCCGCGTTCGGGCGAGTCGCTGCCGTTGGAGCCGATTCGCAGCACGGAGCCCATTCGCAGCACAGCGCCGGTTCACGGCGCGGTACCGTCGCGGCGCGATCCGATCACCGCGCCAGTCTCGTCGTTTGCGCCGCGCCTGCCGGTGGCCGGACAGGACGTCCAGCCGACGCCGCGTGGGTTGCCGCAGGCTGCCATGCCGGATATCGGGTTCACGGACGTGGATTCCGAGCTGCGCAACATGCTCGACATCCTGGATCAGCGCGTGGGGCGGATGACCGGCGAGGAGCGCCAACCGGTGTCCTCCGCGCCCGTCGCTCTGCCCCAGTCGGGGATGCCGCCGCCGACCACGCAGGTTGACCTGTCGCCGCGGACGTCGCCGTCAGGCAACATGGAGGACGAAGGGCCGATTCTCGTCGAGACCGTGGAACTGAGCGACAGCCAGCCGCGGCCGGTGATGACGGTGCCACTGGCGAAAGCGGCGCCGAAAAAGGGCCTCGTTGCGCGGCTTTTTGGCCTTGGCGACAAGTCGGCGGGCGACAGTGGCGCGCATGCTACCGCGCATCCGCAGACGCAAGTGGACATGGAGCCGCACGACCCGACGTCGGTGTGGGATCAGCCGGTCCGCCAGCCGCAGGGCGGTCGCGGCATGGTTTCCGGTTCGCTTGTCGCCGTTCAGCAGCTCTTTTCGGTCGATCACGCCGTGCGTACCGAGCGACCGGTGACGTTTGAGTCCGGCAAGAAGAAGCGCCAGGGAACTGTCTTGCGCCTCGCCGAGTCCAAAGTGCGGGTGCGCGCGCCGGTCCTGCCGACGCTGTACGAGCGGATCGTCATCCAGCTGCCGGCGCCGCGCGGTGGCAAGGATCCCGTGGCGATTCGCTGCGAAGTGACGCGGATTCGCGCGGCCGAAACGGAAGGCGGCGAGCAGTCGTTTGACGCCAAGATGAGCGGCTCCAACGATCCGATGACAATGGCGCGCCTGCGCCAGCTGATGAGCGAAATGGAGCCGACGCTCGGCGGCGAAGGTCTTTGATTGCGACCGGGCGCGCTGCGACGACCACTGACGCGCGGCGCGATGCGGCTCGCTCTTCTCGTGTCTGGCCTGCTGACGCTGCCTGACGTCGTATTCGCCCAGAATCCGGTCCCGCTGCCGCTTGCCGTGACGCCGGTGGCGCCGCCGCGGGTGATGCCGAAGCTCAAGCCCGTGGCGCTGCCCGATTCCGCGACGCCGACGCCCGCCAAGGCGCCCGAGCCGTCGCTGCTTCCCGTCGATTTGCCGCTTGCTGCCACGCTGGAGCACGTCCCGTGGCCCAATCCGAGCTCGCCGCCCGCGTGGATCCAGTGGCTGGGCTGGTCGGACGACGGTCATCGTCTGGCGTGGCGGCAAGGTCCGGAGTGGGCGCAGATGCTGCCCGGGACGCCGATTGAGATCGTCCGCCTGGATGACCGTGGCAATGTCGTGACACACGTTCACCAGCGGGAAAACCCGGCTGTGGCGCTCAAAACGCGGCATATTCGCAGCACAGAACCGCTGTTTGTCGAGCGCAAGACCGATCGCGACGTGCTCCTGCAGACTTCCACGGGGCGGATGTTTGCCGTCGTTGTGCGGCCGGGGCGGAGTTCCGTTGCGGCCATACTGGAAAAAAACCACCGTTCGTATGAACCTATCGCCCGTTGGCCGATTCGGGGATCTGCCAGCCGGGTGGATGTCATGGCTTTTGAAGACCTTAGCCACCGTCTCTTGGCGCTGGTGATTCACGCGGACAGTGGTCCGCTGCGTCAGGCGCACGTGGCGGTTGTTCCGCTGTCGCGCAAATTCCCTGTTCAAGTCTCCGCGTTGACGTTGCCGGAGGCCGTGACTGCGACTTCCCCTCGTCGGCCCTAAAGATTCCTTTTGCTCACGGAGCCTGCAATGACGACCATCCTCATCGTGGAAGACGAAGCTGACTTGCGCGAACTTGTCGCGCATCACGTGGAAGCGGCGGGCATGATCGCGCTGCAGGCGGCGACGGGCAATGAAGGCCTCGCGTTGGCGCGCAGCAAGAAGCCCGACCTGATTCTGCTGGACCTGATGCTGCCGGATCTGCAGGGCGTGGAAGTGTGCAAGCGGCTGCGGACCGATCCGGCGACCGCGACGACGCCGATCATCATGCTGACGGCCAAGACCGCGGAGGGCGATCGCGTCCAGGGCTTTGAAGCCGGCGCGGACGATTATGTGCCGAAGCCGTTCTCGACCCGCGAGCTGCTCCTGCGCGTGCGGGCGGTGCTGCGGCGGCGCGATCAGACGACCCCGCAGGAGAGCGATCTCATCACGGGCGGTGGCATCACGGTCGATTCGGCGCGGCACATCGTGGTTGTCGACGGCGTGGAAGTGAAGATGACGGCGCTGGAATTCCGCCTCCTCGCGACGTTGATGCAGCGCCGCGCCCGCGTGCAGACGCGCCAGGTGCTGCTGGAAGACGTGTGGGGCCTGTCCCCGGACCTGCAGACGCGCACGGTGGACACGCACGTCAAGCGGCTGCGCGAGCGGCTTGGGCCGGCGGGTGATCACATCGAGACGGTCCGCGGCGTGGGCTACTGCTTCCGCATCCAGGACAACGCGTGAGCGACATCGAGAGTCTGGAGAAGCGCCGCCCGCAGGCCAAGGCGAACCTGTTTTTTGCGGTGCTGAATACGATGACCGACGGCGTCATGGTCGTGGACGATCGCCTCCGCGTCGTCGTGACCAACCGGGCGCTGCGCGAGCTGCTGATCCTGCCGCCGAGTTCTGAAGGCCAGCCGCTGGCGCGCGTGCTGCCGGATTCGCGCCTGCGCGAGGCGTTCCAGAAGGCGCTGGACGGCGATCCGGCCCGCAACATCGAGCTCGATCACCGCGGCCTCCAGCGCCGGACTTTTGACGTCCTCGTGACGCCGCTGCCGGATCACGAGGTGTGGGGGCATCGCGCGCTGGCGGTCTTTCGCGACGTGACGGAGCGGCGGGCGCTGGAGCAGGTGCTGCGCGACTTTATCGCCAACGCGAGTCACGAGCTGCGCACGCCGGTGACGGCCATTCTCGGCTACGCGGAGACGCTCATCGATCTGCCGCCCAAAGATCTGAAGTCGCTCAAGAAGTTCACCGAGCCGCTGTACCGCCACGCGCAGCGCCTGACGACGCTTGTGAACCGGCTGCTCGATCTCTCGCGCCTGGACGCGCACACGTGGCAGTTGGACCTGCAGCCCGTGGAAGTCGGGCCGCTGGTGCAGACCGTGCTGGAAGGCCTGCGCGAAGTGGCGGCGGATGCCGGGCTGTCGGTGACGGTGCAGGTGCCGACGACGCTGCCCAAGGTGCTGGCGGACGCGGGGGCGCTGGACATCGTGCTGGGCAACCTGGTGCAGAACGCGATCAAGTACACGCCGCCGGGCGGTGGGCGCATCGAGGTGCGGGCGCGGCAGGTCGAGGCGCAGGGGCCGTATCCGGCGAGCCTGGCGATCGCGGTCATCGACAGCGGCATTGGCATCAACGCCGAGGATCAGGCGCGCGTGTTCGAACGGTTCTACCGCGTCGATCCGGGCCGCAGTCGGCGCATGGGCGGCGTGGGCCTGGGCCTGTCGCTGGTGCGGGAACTGGTGCTGGCGATGGGCGGGCGCATTGAACTGTCCAGCCAAATTGGCCAAGGTTCGCGGTTCACTGTGCTCTTGCCGATGGCGAAGTAGCGCGCTGGCTGAAGCCCGGACTCAGAAGCTCGGGAACCGCGGCGCGCGAACGAGCCGGCACGCGCGCGGTCCAGTCCGAAACGGCCGAGGCTGCCTGACTCAGTTCACGTCGGCGAAGCGCGTCTTGCGGTATTCCGGGGTCACGCGCACGCCGTTGATGATGGTGGCGATGCAGACGTCCCGCTTGTCAAACAGCGCTTCGAGCGGATCCAGGATGCCGTTGCCTTCCTCGTCCGTAATCTTCTCGATGGCTTCCACGTCTTCGTTGATGGCCTTGACGGCCTTCTGCAACTCGCCGTACAGCTTGTACTCAGCTTCGTCCCAGTTGTAGATGACAAGCTGCGCGAGCAGACCGTTGCCGATCTCGAAGATCTCTTTCTTCAGCACGCGCTCCAGGTGCGCGGCGTCGATCTTCTGCGGGCGGTAGCCCTTGAAGTGGCGGTAGAACACGGCGCGATCCAAGCGCTCCAGTTCCGCCAGGAACGTGCGCAGGGGCAGGCGGCGGGTCATGCGGGCAAACAGTTTGGGCGACAACTCTTTGATCGCGTCAATCGCGTCCTTGTCGTCGTTGCGCTCGCTGGTGGCTTCTGGATTCGGCTGCTGATTCTCGCTCATGGTCTCTCCGGTCAATCTCTCGTAGGGCGGGCGAGTTTAGGTTTGCGCGCGGGGCTTGGCAAGTCGGGCGTGCAGGTTCAATACTGGCGACGGAGGTGTCAGGTGCGTCAAACGCTATTTGTGGGTCTGCTGTTGCTGCTGGTTGCGTGTCGTCCCAAGCTGGATGACGAGCAGCCGACGTTGAAAGTGCCGACTTCCCTGCCGGTCTTCGTGCAGGAGCCGATCGCCGCGAGCGTCGTCTTTCGCGCCACGGAACTGGCCTCCGAGGCAACGGTTTCGCTGGCTCGCCACGACGTGAAGACGGCGATCCCGCTACTCACGGAAGCGCTTACGGTCGACGGTTCCCACGAGCAGGCGCGCTGGTTGTTGGCGCAGACGTTTTTGGCGGCGGGGCGCGGTTCGGTGGCGCTCAAGCTGATCGCGCCGCTGGCTGCGCACCAAAAAGACTGCGGCTGGTGCCTTGAATTCCTGCAGAAGGTCAAGCAGGACAAGGCTTTTTCCCGTCTGGTGCAATCCGCGGAGGGCCACGCGCTGCTCGCGGACGTGCCCGAGACGCCGCTGCCCTACGCGCAGTGGGCCAAGTCGCTCGCCACGGCGATGCAAAATGGCAAGCCTGACGAAGTCGGCAAGTACGCGCACATCACGATGCCGTTTGACCTCGTCCGCGCGTGCCCGGACTGCACGGACGCGGCCAAGCGCGAGCCGCAGCACCGGCCGCTGCTGGGGCAAACGATGCTGCTGAAGGTCGCGTCGCGTTTTGACATGGTGCGGCCGGAGAGCGCGGGGATTCCGCTGATCATCGTGGGCGAGCCGCAGTGCAAGGACCGCTGCTGTACGTGGCAGGCGCCCAAGACCGTGGCGCCCGCGACGGCCGCGCTGACGCGCCTGTGCCTGCGGCCGACTTCGCCGACCCAGCCGACCGTGTCGGAGATCGCGCTGGTGTTTGGCACGTCGGTGACCCGGGCGGGCGCGCCGTCGCTCAAGTAGCCGATTTTACTTCGCCTTGGGCCGGAACGCGACAATCCGCTCCGGCCGCGTCGTCAGGAACGGCCCGCCGATCAGGTCAATGCAGTACGGCACCGCCGCCATCACCGCGTCCAGGCATTCCGCGATCGCCTTGGGCTTGCCCGGCAGGTTGATCAGCAGCGATTGCCCGCGCACGCCCGCCGTCTGCCGGCTGAGAATCGCCGTCGGCACCTTCTGGAGCGACACCGCGCGCATCTGTTCACCAAAACCGGCCAGCTCCTTGTCCAGCACCGCCAGCGTCGCCTCAGGCGTCACGTCGCGCAGCGCCGGCCCCGTGCCGCCCGTCGTCACGACCAGGCAGCAGCGCGCGTCGTCGCACAGCGCTTTCAACGTCGCCTCGATGGTCGGCTGATCGTCTGCGATGAGGCGCGTCACCGGCTGCCACGGACAGTCCAGGACTTCTGCGAAGTACTGCGCGATCGCCGGCCCGCCCAGATCCTCGTAGATGCCTTGGCTTGCGCGGTCAGAGATCGTCACGATGCCGATGCGAATGTCGTTCATTTCTTGTACACACACTGGTTGTTGACGCAGCCGGGGGCGGGCGCAATGCACTTGGGCGTCGCGTAGCCGCAGGATGCCGTGTAGTTGGTTTGCTTGCAGAATTTGTCGTCGAGCGCGGCGAGACCGGCGGCGTAATCGCCGGCGAAGTTGACGTTCAGGCCGATCCCGCACGCGCCCCTGCACGCGGTCGAGGTGCTGACGGTCGTGCAATCGGCGTCTTGCTGGCAGCCCTGTCGGCTGGCGGCAAGCGCGGCGATGGCGTGCTGCAGATACGCCATCGTCGCCGTGCAATACGTCCGGTCGAGTGCAGCGTCGGCCGCATCGGCAGCGGGCGCGTCTTCACCGCTGCCGCCTGCGATTTCACCGCATCCGCTGAGAACCTGAACGAGTCCCGCGGCAACCCAAGCATAGACACGCATGGCAATCTGTTCCTTCACGCAAGATCACTTGCCCGCTTCCCTCGATAAGTCTACTCTATTTGCCGGTTTTGCGAGGTATCTGATGTCCCGTTTTCGCCTGCTCCACGTCCTCAGTCTCCTGCTCACCCTGCTTCTCGCTGCGTGTGGCGATGGCCTGGCGTCTGATTCCTCGGGCAGCGCCGCGGGCATCGACACAAGCAACGGCGACGGCCTCGGGTTGGCCAACGACGCCTCGGCGACGCAAGCGTGCGTCCCCAACGTCACGGGCTGCAGCGGCAAGGACCGCTACATCTGCGCGGCGGACGGCTCCGCGTTCGTCAAGAAGCCTTGCGACACCGGGACGTTCTGCGACAGCGGCAACTGCGTCCAGTGCGTGACCGACAAGGACTGCGCCGTCGGCAGCGTCTGCAACGTCGAGGGCCTCTGCAAAACGGACCGGCTCACGCTCACGACCGACGCCTTGGCCAGCGGTCTCGTCGGCGCGCCCTACAAAGTCGACCTCCTCGCAACGGGCGGCAAACCGCCGTACATCTGGACCGTGATCAAGGGTTCGCTGGCGCCCGGCCTCACGCTCGACGGCAGCACGGGCGCGCTCGCGGGCACGCCGACGGGCGGCATCGACGCCAAGGTCACGATCGAGGTCAAGGATCAGGCCGCCACAACGGATTCCAAGGAATTCGCGCTGAAGATCGTCGACGCCGGGCTCGTCATCACCACCGCCTCGCCGCTCAAGAACGGCACCGACGGCCAGCCCTACACCGTCACGTTCGCCGCGCAAGGCGGCACGCCGCCGTACTTCTGGGGTCTCGCACCCAACAGCGGCTCCGTCCCCACGGGCTTGACCCTCGGATCGGACGGCACGCTCGCCGGCACCATCAACGGCGATGGCAGTTTCGGCTTTGACATCCGGGTCTTTGACAACGGCGCCAACACGCTCAAGGCCACCAAGCACTTTGACATGAGCGTCGCGCTCGCGCCGCTGGACATCGTGGGCACGCAGCAGGTGGACCTGTTCATCGCCAAGCTCATCGTGCTCCCGCTGATCGTCGTGGCCAAAGCGCTGCCCGTGCCGTACTCGGCGCAGCTGGAAGCCGTCGGCGGCAAGAAGCCGTACCACTGGAAGGAGGTGCCGATGCCCGCCCTCGTCAAGTCCTTCATCAAGAATTCCGGCATTCCGGCGGGGCTGACGCTGCAGGACAACGGCACATTTTCCGGCGCCGTGACCGATCCGACCCTCGTGGTGACGGTCGACCTCAGCATCCTGAAGCTGCCGTCCGTGAGCGGTTTCTTCTTCTCGGCGACGGTTACGGACAGTCAGACGCCGCCGCAGACGAAGACCGGCCTGTTCGTGATGCCGACCGTGCCGATCGGCGGTCCGTGAGTACCGGATTATCTGTCAACTATACATATAGCTAGTTTGCGCACGAGGCTCGATGCGAAGTCGCTCCGTTTGGATTGTGATGCCGTTGCTGTGGTTTGCTGCTTGCGGCGGGCCAACGGCAACGTCGAGCGATGGCGTCACAACAGACGCGACGGCTGACAGCGCGCTCGCGCCGGACCTGGCCGCCGACGCCCCCGCGGACGATGCGTTGGCGAAAGATGGCACGGACGCTGCAGCCGCCGATGCCGCAACCGACGTCGCCGCGCCGGATGTGCCGGTTGATGCTGCGGCGGATGCCGTCGCGGACGCGAGTGGCGATGTCGGCGATGGCGAATCCGCCGATGCAACAGACGAGGACGCTGCGGCCACGGATGCCAGCCTCCAGGACGCCGTTGCGGACGCCACCGATGCCGACGTGCCTGCTGCGGACGCCGATGCCGATGCCGATGGGGCTGATGCAGACGCTCCGGACGCCAATGCGCCCGACGTCGACGCTGGACCGACGCCGCTTGGCTTGAACGCTGCCGTCACATTGACCGCGCCGGCCGAGGGCGCCATCGTGAACGTGGGTGATGTGCTGGCCGTGAGCTTTGCGGTGACGTCGCCGCCGCCCGCGGGGCAGTGGGCTGTGACCGTGGCGCTGGGCACAGGCGCGACGACGACCGAGGCGTTTGACGCGCTGCCGCTGAACCACACGATGCTGGCGACCGTCACCCAAGCTGGTCTCCAGACCGTGACGCTGGAAATCTGGCAGGACGGCGTGCTTGTGGCGCAGAAGTCCGCGCAGATCGTGGGCAATCTGGCGCCGACGGGAACGCCGCAATTGGCGATCGCCCCGGTGCCGTCGACTGTGCAGGCGGACTTGCAGGCGAGCCTCGCGCAGACGTCGATCGACCCGGAAGGCGCGACGCTGACGTGGACCTGGGCGTGGCTGCTGAACGGCCAGCCGACGACGTTCGTGACGCCGAGCGTGCCGGCGCAGTGGCTGAAGAAGGGGCAGAAGTGGACCGTGACGGCGGTTGCATCTGATGGCCATGCCGCGGGTCCGCTGGGCACGGCGGACGTTGTGATTGCCAACAGCGCGCCGACGGCCGTGGTGCTGAGCGCGGAGCCCGCGACGGTTGATTTGACCGGAACCGTGACGGCGACGGTGTTGCTGGAGAGCAGCGACGCGGACGGCGATCCGCTGACGACGACGTTCGCCTGGATGTGGCAGGGCCAGCTCATCGGGTCGACGCCGACACTGAACGTGCCGACGGCGCTCGTCAACGGCCAGCACCTGACGCCGGGGGAGCTGCAGTTGCTGGTGACTGCGGCTGATGGCGACGGCGCGGCGACGGTGACGAAGCAGAGCTATGCGATTGTCGGCGCGCCCGTGTGCGGCACGCCGTGGTGGACGTGCGACGCGCATGCGACCTGCAAGGACGACGGCACGTTGACGCCACCGTGCACGTGCCAGGGCGGCTGGCTCGGCGACGGCAAAGCGTGCCTCGACATCGACGAATGCGCGGGCAACCCGTGCGACGCCAACGCCAAGTGCATCAACAGCCCGGGCAGCTTCTCATGCAGTTGCGTCGGCGGCTTCACCGGCAACGGCTTCAGTTGCACCGACGTCAATGAATGCAAGGACAAGACCGACAATTGCAGCAAGCTCGCGACGTGCACCAACACGAACGGCAGCTTCACGTGCACCTGCCTGCCGGGCTACGGCGGCAGCGGCCAGCAGTGCGCTGACATCGACGAGTGCGCGACCAAGACCGCCAACTGCGACGTCAACGCGACGTGCACCAACAGCGTCGGCGGGTTCACGTGCAACTGCAACGCCGGCTGGCAGGGCAACGGCACGAGTTGCATCGACGTCAACGAGTGCGCCAACCCGGCGCTCAATGCGTGCGACATCCACGCCGATTGCCTGAACAGCGACGGCGGGTACGACTGCACGTGCAAGGTCGGCTGGAGCGGCTCGGGGCTGAGCTGCACGGACGTGGACGAATGCGCGCTGGGCACGGCCGGCTGCGACAGCCACGCCAAGTGCGCGAACAGCGAAGGCAGCTTCAGTTGCACCTGCAACGCCGGCTACAGCGGCACCGGCAAGACCTGCACCGACATCAACGAGTGCACCGCCGGCACCGCGATTTGCGACGGCAACGCGACGTGCGGCAACACGGAAGGCAGCTACGTCTGCGCCTGCAACCCCGGCTACATCGGCGACGGCAAGACCTGCGCCGCGGTGTGCGACTTGTACTGCGCAGCCGTCACCGCTAACTGCACGGGCGGCAATCAGCAGTACGCTGACCTCGCGACGTGCGCGGCCACCTGCAAGACCAACGCGGCGTGGCCCGTGGGCAAGGTGGGCGACAGCTCGGGCGACACCGCTGCGTGCCGTTACACGCAGGCCACGTCCGCCGCTCTGGCGCCCGGGACGTTCTGCGGCCCCGCTGGCGCGAGTGGCGGAGGCGTGTGCGGCTCCCAGTGCGACGGCTACTGCGACTTGATGCTCCACAGTTGCGCTGGCGCCTACGCGACCGCCACGGACTGCCAGACCGCGTGCGCGGCCATGCCTGCCAACGGCGCAGCCGGTGCCACAACCGGCAACAGCCTGCAATGCCGCACGACCTACGCGCTCCAGGGCGCGGGCAGCGCCGTGAACTGCAGCGCCGCGGGCGCGGTCAGCGGCAAGTGCACGAGCGCCATCGACGTGAGCGGTTGGAAGATCGAGCAGACGCTGAGCACGCAGTCGTACACTTTCCCGGCTGGCACGATCGTCCCGAGCGGCGGCTACCTGATCCTGTCGCGCGCCTCTGCCAAGGCCGACTTTGAAACGTTCTGGGGCGTGACGCTTGCGGCAAACGTGACGTTCCTGCAGTCGGCGGCGCTCGCAAGCGCGACGACGGCGTGCCCGCAGATAAACGGCGACGAAAGCTACACGCTCAAGCGCGCGGACGGCACGGTGGTCGACGGCCCGACGGTGGCGATGACGGCCAACGGCAAGTTCATCTTCAACCGCACGGACCCGACGCAGGGCGCCGGCGTCGCGGCCGCCTGGACCGCCAGCGATTACAACGTCAAGACCAACGCGACCCCCGGTGCGGGCGAAACGTCCGGCAAGGTCAACGGCGCGTACATCAGTGAATTCGCCGACGCGGCCGGGACGAACAATTTCGTCTACGAGTACGTCGAAGTGTATTTCGACCCAGGGATGTGAGCGCTACGGCGCCGAGCAGCAATCCCCCGTCGTGCGGGACCCTTGTCGCTGGGTAGCCAAGTGCGCCCGCTGCGCGGTACGCCCGACGACACGCGGCTGGGACTTGCTCGCGTTGTTCTTGCATGAGCCCTAAGGCGCGGGCTGCTCGCTCGGGTTCTCGGCAACCAACGCCCGCTCCCGCATGTCCAGCGATTCCACGCGCATCCCCGTCCGCATCTCAACGGTTGATTCCACGAGCCGCCAGAAGCTCGCGGCGACCGCCGTCGGCGCATCGGCAAAGTCCTCCGGCACGGCCCACAGCGCGGGGCGACCGTTCACGCGCACCCGCTCGATCACCGGCGTCGGGTCGGCAACGCGCAACACATCGTTCGCCAGCCACGCGTGGTTCGGCCCGCTCCCCGCGCCGCCCTGCCATTCCAGCGGCATCTGACCCACCGTGGCAGCGCCGTCACCCGCGGGCAAGCCCAGCCACACCGGCGTCTCATGCCACCAGCCAAGCGGTTGCAGCCCGCCCACCGCAGCGACAAACCGTTGCGCAGCCATCGGGGTGAGTTTGGTCGCCCGCAGCTGCTTCGGGTCGATCTTGCGGAACGGCAGCGGCGCGAGGCCCGGCTGTGGTCCCTGCCGCATCCCGGCCTTCTCGCGTCCGGAAAGCGCGCGCTGCGCCAGGTTGCCCACGTTCGGCCCGAGCGCGCCCGCATCCTCAGCAGAAATCAGCGCACCGCCCGCGCCCCACGCGTCCAGCACCCAGGAAAGCGCGGTATCGCCCTGGTCAGACAGCACATGGACGTCCCAGCCGCCGGCCAGCAGCGCCTCGCGCACCGCGAAGATCACGGAGCCCGTGTCGGCCGTCGCGATCGACACCCAGACCGTCCACCGGCGACCAGCGCGGGCATCCACGTCCAGGGCTTCCGGCACGCCATCCTGCCCGGCGATTGCATTGACCGCGACGAGCGACTCATTGTCAGTCCGCAGCGCTTGGAGCCGCTTGCTCAGGTCGTCCTGGCTCTCCGGCTCCTTGCCCTCCGGCACGCTCAGGATGAGCCGATAGGCCGCGCCCAGCGATTGGACCGTCGGCCGAAACACGCTCTTGCTCTCTTGCGCGACCTTGCGCAGCCCGCTGTCGATGTCATTGGCTTCGCCGGTCACCGGCGCGTCGACGATCCAGAACGTCGTCGGCAAGTGGCCATTGCGTGCTTCCCGGGTCGGCTCGCCTTGTTCCACTGACACGTCGACGAGGCGGTCCATCGGCACAGCCGGCAGCGCCTCGCCATTGGCCGTCCAGTGCCGTTTCAGCTTGATTTCCGCCAGCACATTGCGCGCTTCGTCCAAGGCCGGCAGCGGGTCAACCGCAACCGTCTTGGCGAGCCAGGCGCGCGCCGCGTCCACGACGTCGTTCAGCGCGATGCCATTGGACGCCAACGCAACCGGCATCACGCGCAGGGCCAGCAGCGGCCGGACCGCGCCTGCGAGGTGGGTGCGCATCGCGAACTTCGACGCCTGCTGGAGCGCATCCGGGTGCGCATCGGCGTACCGAGTCGCCTCGACGCGGCCGCCCATCGCCACCATTTCGAGCGCCGCCATCGCGCGGGCGCCTCGGGCAATCGCCTCCGCGACCGGATCCGTCATCCCGGGCGGAGGCGTGGCTTGCCACGCATCCAGCACGGCATCCACAGCAGCCTGGCCTTTGGCGCCAGTCGCGGCAAACCGCACAACCGCGCGCGCTTCACCGGGCCGCGCGCGCGTCACCACAAGTTCAACGCCCGGCAGCGTCCGCAGCGCCGCGGCGAGCGGTCGCATCGCGGCATCCACGGACTCGGCGTCCAGGCCAGGCGCGTTCGCCAGCAGGAGCACATCGGTTGCCACATTGGACCGCCACGACTTCGCAGGCGCCTGCACCCCGTTCCAGCGCTGCCACCGCGGGTCGACGGGAGCGCGCGCCGCGGCGGACTTGACCGCTGGGTTGGCGCCCGTCGCCTTGCCAGGCGTCGGCGGATTCGGCTTGGGCGTTTCTGCATCCCGGTTGCAGCCGGTCACAAGCGTCACGGCGACCAACACCAGCGGCAACACAAGCCGCGCGCGCTTTCGCAGGGCCTCCAAGTCTCGCATTCTGCCTCCCACTGTCACCTGAATCTGCCGCGCCAAGCATAGCGGCGGCCCGCGTTGAAGCAACCCATGGCCGGACGCTTGGCTTGGACCGCGCGCTCAACGTGCGATGGTCGCTTCCACTTCCAGCGCCGCCGCGGGCAGACAACCCTGCCGACCGTTGGGAAGACGCACTTGCACGCGGCCATCCGCCATCTCCGCCAGCTTGTGCACTTCCAGGCCTTCGGGCAGGCCCAGAACGTCAACGTCTGATTGGCCTTGGCAGGTCGTCAGTTGCGCGTCCTCTTCCACGACTACAGCCAGCACCAGCGCCTGGCGCTCGGCATTCGCCCAAATGAGCGCCCCGACCGCCAGCAGGTGCAGCGTTCCCGCGACCGCGATCAGCGCAGTGATCCGCCGCGGATGCGACGTGGCGCCACGGCCCAGGAGCCGCCATGCCAACAGGCCGCTCGCCAGCATGCCGGCCAGCAGCGCCAGCGCGCCCAGGAACCCGCGCGGCGCCGACTGGGCGAAGATCACGTCCAGCGACGCGGACTCGTCAAACACATGCAGCGTCGCGTGGTGCCGACGCGCGCGATCCGTCAGTTCAGCGCGCACCGCCTGGAGGTTGGCCGCGATGTCGCCTTTCAGCTGCTCGTCGGGCCGCAGCTGAAGCGCGACCTGATACTGCGCCACCGCGCGGCCGAGCTGCCCCAGCTGCACCAGCGTATTGCCCAGGTTGTAGTGCACCGCCGCGGCCGGCAGATCATGGCTCAGGAGCGACTCGTAGCGGTCGCGGGCCTTGGCGTAGTCGTGCTGCGCATAGGCTTGATTGCCGGCGATGAACGTTTCGTCCAGCGTCGCCGCCTGACAGTTGTGCGGAACGAGCGCCGCGCCGACGAGCGCCAACAGCACGATGGCCCACTTCGCCAGCACCGGCAGCGCTGAACGCAGCAGCACCGCGTCGATTTGCGCCAGCCGCTCAGCCAGCCGGCCAGTCGTCAGCGCCAGATCGCTCTGGCGATCACCCGCGGGGGCAAAGCGGCCAAAATCGCAATGCTGCAGGTCCGCCGCCAGTTCCCGCGCGACGTCCTGCGGCACGCCGCGGCGCTGCAATTCTTCGACGACGCCTTGCTCCGTCAGGCCGCCGATCTCCAGCAGCGCGACTTGCGCCAGGTACTCCGTGACGACCTGCCGCGCGTGACCGTATCCTTGGCCTGGCTCGGTTGCTGCCGCTTTCTGCAGGCGCGCCTGAGCTTCCGGCAACGCCGCGCGCCGCATTTGCTCGGGAGCCGCGCGCGCCGTGCGCCGCCGTGCGCCGTAGACCACCAACGTCCCCAGCGCCGCCAGCCAAGGCAACAGCAGCAGCATGTGGAACAGCCACGACTGCGTCCAGGACCGGCCATCGCTCGCTGCCAGCTTGGCTTCCGCGGCATTCGCCCGCAGGCCCTCGCGCGCATGGATCGCCGCCGGCGCGCCCGGGACCGTTGCATCCGTCGTCGCCGTCACCGCCGTTGCGAGCGCCTGACCGCGCACTTCCAGCGCAAACGGCCCGACCGACTGCGCATCAAACCGCTCCTGGTACGGGTCAAATGCCGCCCAGGCGATGGCCGGCAGCTCCACGTGGCCCGGCCGCGCGAAGCTCAGCATCCACTGCCACGTACGCGTTCCCTGCACGCCGTTGGCATTGCGCGTCACGCCAGCGTCGTCGCGCTTCGTCAGCATCTCCGCGGTCATTCCGTCCAGCGGCGGTAGCGTCAGCGGCTTCAAGCCCAGCAGGTTGCCGTCGCCGCTCACCGTCACCGTGAACAGCAGCCGCTCGCCGGTTTGCACTTCCAGCGTCCCGCCGCGCTGGGCACCGGGAGCGCCCGCGGTTTGCAGCGTCGCCGCGATGTGCAGCCGGCCAACGTTGCCGTCGACAAAGCCGTCAGGCCGCCCCTGCATCGGGATCGGCCGCACCTGCAGGTCGATTGTCGAAGCGCTCACCTTCTGCGCGCGGGAATTCAGCGCCTCGATGCGATAGCGCGGCCCCTCCAGCCGCACCGGCCCCGGCGTCGACGCCACGAGCAGGTCGCGGTGGGTCGTCTGGCGCTGGTACGGCTGGCCGCCGAGCACGATCGACTCCGCGCGCGCCATTGCATCGTCGCGCAGGCTCTCCGGCGTCAACTTCCCGTAGTTCGGTTCGGCCAATGGCCGGATGCCCGCAGTCGCCCGTTGCCGCGTCCAATACAGCGCATACGACACGACGAACGGCTGCCCGACGAACGGCTGGTTGGTCGACAGCGTCGGGTGAACAAAATACGGCTGACCCGCATACGCATTCAGGTCCGTCGCAACTTCCGGCTTCTCGACGCGTTCCGTCTCCACCGGCGCCAGCACTTGCACGGTCACGGTGTCGGACTTCGCCACGACGTTGCTGCCATCCAGCACAACGACCGGGCCAATGCGGAACGACCCCGCCCGCGATGGCACCGCCGTGTACATCAGCGTCTCCGTGCGCTGCATCGACCCACCGATCACGCTCAGCTGCTGCTGCTGGCCCGTCCGCTGCACCGTCCAGCCTTCGATTTCCGGCTCGGTCATTTCGTCAAACGTGCCGCTCGCCCGCACCGTCAGGCGCAGTTCGTCGTCCAGCGTCAACTTCTGCGTGTTGACCTCCAGCGTCACGCGCGCCGCCGCCCAAGCCAGCGTGGGCAGGGCGGTCAGGAGCAGCACGAGGGCCGCGCGGGTGAACTGGCGCAATCGCGGCACGGCTTACCAGTCCTTCGTCGGCGTCTGGTTCTTGAAAGGCGACTTCCGCAGCGCTTCCTCAGCTTCCAGGTTGGTCGGATTGTGGTCCGCGCGCTGCATCTGCTGCTCCAGGGCCTGCTGGTCGGGCGGCGGCTCCTTCTTCTCCTCGTCTTTCTTCTCCTGGTCCTTCTTGTCCTGATCCTTCTTCTCGTCGTCCTTGTCCTTTTCGTCCTGCTCTTGCTTCTGGTCGCCCTTGTCGGACGGCGGCGGCGGCTCCTGGATCTGCAGCACGTAGAAATTCTCCACGTCCTTGTCCGCCCACGCGCGCAGCTTGATGACGCGGTCCTTCTTGTCGCCCTTGACCGCCACGCCCGTCACCGCAGTCCGGCCTTTGCGCGCCGCCGGCGAATCGTCAATCGGCGCCATGGATTTCTTGCCTTCTGCGCCCTGCCGCTGGCCTTTTGCCAAGCTCGTCTTGCCGCTCTCGTCAAAGAGTTCCAGCTCCACCGGCCCGTGAGACAGATCGTAGCGCGCGGTGATCTGCAGGTTCTGCGCGGCCTTCTGGTTGATCGCCAGCCAATCCTGATCGCCTTTGCAGATCCGCATCAGCTTCTCCCCGTCCATTTCCAGCGGCTTGGCCGCCGCCGCGCTGTCGTTGGGCTCATACTCGTCGTTGCCTTTGGGGCAGGGCGGCAGGATGCGCAGCTTCAGCGTGTACGGCAGATCCAGCCGCGCGGCGTGTTGATCGACGATGGGCGCGGGCAGATTGGCCGGCAGCATCACGTGGGCAATCGGCGCAGGCGGCGCGGCGGGCGGCTGTCCCGGCATTTGGCCCTGCGGCATCGGCGGCGCGCCCGGCTGACCCTGTGGCATCGGCACTGCGCGGATACCCGGCGGCTGCGGCATGCTCGGCCCCGGCGGCGGCTGCGGCGCTGCGCCCATCTGGACCGAACCCGGCGGCAAAGTCGGCAGCGGAAAATGCGGCGCAGCCACGCCTCCGCCCGTCACGCGCACGCGGTAGGTGCCCGGCGGCGGCGCTAGCACCGCGGCCGTCCGCGAGACGGTTTCACCGCCCGGACTGCCAATCGCTTGCCCCCAAATCTGGCCCTTGTCGTCCCACACTTCCACGGTCAGCGCACCCGCGAGGTCCTGCGCGTCCGGCAGGTCCTTCACGTCAGCGACGAGGTCGACAAACAGGCTCTCGCCGGCCTTCAGCTCCACCGCGTACCAGTCATCGTCGCCCGGGCAGAGCTGCAGGTTCTCCAGCGGCGCCTGCAGCGATTCCGTCGCCAACGGGTTGGCCTGCGCCGCCTGATCGTTCTCTTCATACACGTCATCGCGCAGTTGGCACGGCGGCAGCACCGCGACCTCAGCCTCGTAGTCCGCTTCCGTATCCAGCCCGCCGCGCACCTGCAGCACGTAGCGCCCGCCCACCAGCGCGCGGGCGAACCGGACCACTTGGCCATCCTGGCTCTTGCGGCTCACCGCCAGCGGCTGCCCGTCGGGACCCAGCACCGTCAACACCACGGCATCCGCGCCGATATCCACCTTCGTCTTCGCCTTGACCATCAGACCCTGACCGGGCTGCAGATCCACGGCGAAGTTGTCGTCGTTCAGCGGGCACAGCCGACCCTTCAGCGGCTCGCCCAGCGTCACCGCCCGCGCCGTCGCGAACGTGTCGTTCGGCTCGTAGCGATCCTCGATCCGCGCGCACGCCGGCAGCAGCTTCAGCGTCAGGTCGTACGTCGTCTCCACTTCCGCGATGTTGCGCACGTCGACCATCACCGGCGTCGCCTGTTCCACTTTGCCCAAATCCACCGCGTCCAACGGCGCCTGACCTTCCGGCGCGCCGCGCAGCACGGTCTTGCCATCCGGGCCAATCAGCCACACGCCCAGCTTGGGCGGCGTCGCACCGCCTTGCGGATCATCGGGTTCAGCCGCCGGGCTCGTGTCGGCCTTGGTCTTGAGCGTCGCGCTGAACCGATCGCCCGGCTGCAACTCCACGCGGAACATGTCGCGATCCTCGGGGCACGCGCGCAGATCCAGCACCTGCTCGCGCTGGTCCGCGGCGAACGTCAGCGGCGCCGCCTGCTCCGGCGTGTCATTGGGCTCATTGGTCTTGTCCCGCGACCGGCACGGCGGAAATGCCGAGAGCCGCGCCAGCTCCAGGTTGCGCCGCGTCTCCGTCCGCTTGGGGTCCAGCAGCAGCGCCGTCTCCAGCGACTTCACCGCCTCGCGGAAATGCGGCAGCGGATCTTCGCCGGCTTCGGGCTGCTCCGCCGGCTTCTCGTCGGCGTCCTTGTCCTTCTTGGTTGGCTTGGGCGCGCTCTTTTCCAGCGCCAAGCCCCACTGCAGCTGCGTCGTACCCAGCGCGTAGTGGATATCAGCCTCCAGCGCGGCGTCCCGCTCCTTCACGGCACCCAGCGCGCGGGACAGGCTCGTCACCGCGTCCTGCCGCGCGCCCAGCGTCGACTGCGCCAAGCCCAAGCCGTACCACAACAGCGCGTGCTCCGGCCGCGTCATCTGCGCGGTCTGGAACGCCTTGACGGCCTCCGCCGCTTTGTTCTCCGCCAGCCGCTCGCGGCCCTCGCGTACATCGGGGTTCTCGCGCTGGAGCCACGACGGCAACGCGTGCGCGGGCATCGGCAGCGCGAGCGCCAGCAACGCCAGCGCGGGCGCCAGCTTGCGAATGCGCTTGCGCGAGCCCAGCAGCCACTCGATGAGCAGCAGCAACAGCGCCGGTCCGAGCAGGTACTGGAAGCGGTCCTCGCCCAACTGCTGGAACTGCGCCTGGTATTCGGCCTTCTCCAGCGCGTCCAGGCTCAGGAACACCTGCTGCGCGATCGACTGCCGGTCATAGTGGAACGACTTGCCGCCCGTTGCCGTCGCGATCTTGTCCAGCAGGTCCATGTTGAGCGCGGAAAAGACCAGGTTGCCTTGCTCGTCCTTCTGCGATCCGACGGACGAGCCGTCTTGCCCCAGGATCGGCACCGGATTGCCCGACGCGGTGCCCACGCCGACGGTGAAGATGCGCACGCCTTTCTCCGCCGCTTTCTGCGCCGCCTCGACAGCCGCGCCTTCGTGATCCTCGCCGTCGCTGAACAGCACGATCGCCTTGTTCTTGGATCCGCGAAACTGCGCCATCAGGTTGTCGCGCGACTCTGCCTCCGCCTTCTCGCGTTCGCCCGTCAGCGTCTCGACCGCCAGGCCAATCGCCCGGCCGATATTGGTCCCGCCCACCGGCAAATCTTCCGGCTTCAAATCCGCCATGTACATGCGAATGACGTCGTGATCGGCAGTCAGCGGGCACTGCACAAACGGAATCCCGGCAAACGGAATCAGCGCCACGCGCCCGCCCGCGAGCTTGTCCAGCAGCGCGGAGATCTCCAGCACGGTGCCCTGGAGGCGATTGGGCACCACGTCCTTGGCGAGCATGGACTTGGACGCGTCCACGACGACCGCGATGTCGATCCCGGCGTTGCTCACTTCCGTCTCCCGCAGACCGTAGCGCGGCCGCGCCACCGCGAGCACCAGGAGCAGCGCCGCCAGCGTCCACAGCACAATCCGCGCCACGGAGCGCTGCGGCGACCAGCTCGCCGCCAACCGCGCCATCATCGGCACAGAAAGCAGTTGCTCCAGGATCTTGCGCGTCGAGAAGTGCTGCGCCGTCGCCCATGCCGCCAGCAGCAGCACCGGCGCGAGCAGCCAGAGCAACTGAGGATTGGCAAAAGTGAGCGTGTCCGACATCATCGCAAAGATCCTGAAACGGTTGAGCTTCTAACCCGGAATCGTCCGCAGCCACGTCCGCCGCAGCAGGACTTCCACCGCGAGCAGGCCAAGACCGACGAGCAGCCACGGCCAGAACAGCTCGCGGCGGTGCGTGCGCACCTTGGTCTTGAACGTGGTCTTTTCCAAATCCTTGAAGTCGTTGGCGAACTTCTTGGCGTCATAGCTGTCGTAAAAATGCCCGCCCGTCAGCTGGGCGATCTGCGCCAGAAGCTCCGGATCCGTCGGGAACGGCCGCTCCGGGCGCTGGTACACGGTGTGGCCAAAGCGGTCGACAATCGGCGCGCCGCGCATCGGGTCATACGCCGGCAGCCGCGTTTCCTTGCCCGAGCCGACCTGGAACGTGAAGATCTTCACGCGGTCCTTCTCCGGCAGCGACGCAACGTATTTCGGCACCGTCAGCGGGTCCAGCTTGCCGCCTTCCTGCTTGCCGTCCGTGATGAGAATCAGCATCCGCGAGCGCGACTTGGACTTCTGCTTGTTCTTGTCCAGCGACGTGTCCAGCCGCATCCACGCGCGGTTCAACGCGTCGCCGATCGCCGTGCCGCCGCCGTTGATGGTGCAGTCGTTGTGGCAATTCTGCCGGTCGTTGTTGGTGCGCCGGCCGTCGTCGAGCACCAACTGGTCGAGCGCGTTCAAGAGGCGGATGTAGTCGAGCGTCGGCGGAAAGCGCAGGTAGGCTTCAGAACCGAAGATGACGAGCCCGATGCGATCCGATTTCCGGCCGCGGATGAAGTCCTTCAGGATCTTCCGCGCCGCTTCAAAGCGATTGTCCGGCTCGCGACCGTCGTCGTGCAGCTTCTGGATATTCTCGTCGGACATGTCGATCGCGTTCATGGAGCCCGACAGATCGAGCGCGATCATGATGTCCAGGCCTTCCGCGCTCAGTTCCTCGGTATCGACCTGCTGGGGCCGCGCCAGCGCCACGACAAGCAGGCACAGCGCCACGCCGCGCAGCCAATCGGGCAGGGTGTGCAGCCGCGTGCGCAGCGTCGGCTTGACCTGCTTCAGGATCGCGACGCTGGAGACCTGCACGGTGGCAGGCCGCGCGCGCGTCCGCGCCCACGCCACAGCGGCGACCGCGAGGACGCTCAGCAGGAACCAGGGATGTTCAAAGCTCCAGGTGTTCATGCGGGCCGCCCTCCGAGCACCAACGGCGCCATCAGGAGGATCGCTGCGAGCACGATGATCACGACCGCGGGCCACCAGGCCGGCTTGCCCTTGCGCATGCCGTGGCGGCCATCGATGACGCGTGTGCCGGCCCACTGGTCGCCAAAACGCCGCTGTTCCGGCAGCGCCAGCGCGGTCCAAATCTCTGCGACAAAGCCCGCGCCCGGCACGGCCAGCAGCAGGTTGCGCTTGAGCTTGGCGCCCCAACTCGCCATCTTGGCGATGAGAATCGACGCGTCCTCAGGCGGCGCGTCGTCATTCCACGCGCGGCGGGCGTCGTTGCTCTCGACTTCAAACGCGGCGATTTCCAGACCCGTGATGGCCTTGCCCGGCGACGAGCCGCCCACCGCGTCGCGCACCGCCAGCCAGCCAAACCACAGGAGATACGCGGCGTCAAAGAGACCCTGCCGACCCGTGCGCATGGCCAGCAGCGCCAGCGCGCAGGTCGCCAGCGAGCCGCCCAACAGGTCAATCGCCAGCGCGCGGACCCGCAGCGCAGTGGGCGCCATCACCTGCAGCCGCAGCTTCTTCTGTTGCGCCAGCCGCGCCGTTTCCGCCGCGCGCAGCCGATCCAGTTCCTCAGCCGTCTGCATCGTCTTCTGGACGACCTCCTGCACGAACAGGTGCAGCTCTGCCAACTCCTCCGGCGTCGCCGGAAGCCCAGCGAATTTCACCAGATCGGACGTATCGGCAAACCGCTGGAGTTCTTCCAGTCGCACGAGCTTGAGATCCAGCGCCTTTACGCGCTCCAGCAGCTCCGTGCTCGTCATGTCCAACGCGTAGAAGCGGAAGCGGCCGCCCAGGTATTCGCGCAGGATCTCAGACAGTTCAGCCACCACCACGCGCGGCGTCTCGTTGGCCAGCCGCCCGGAACGCTCCAGATCCGTCAGGCGGCCGTTCGCCAGAATGTGCGGCGGCACCGTCGCTTTGGGCCGCAGCAGCGCCGCGCGGTTCTTGTAGACTTTCAGGCCCAGCGCCGTGAGACCGCCGGACAGCAGCATCATCGCCAGCACGAGCAGGGCGATTTCCAGCGGCACGTTCTCTTCAATCAGCGGTCGCGGCTGCGGCAGCGGCGACGGCGCGACGTTGTTGTCGTTGGCGAACTGGCTCTTCACGACGATCTTCATCGACGGAATCGTCACCGTACCGCTCTCGCCCGCACCGCCGCCCGCCGTCACGATGTGAAACGGCACTTCGATCGGCGGCGTGCGCAGCAGGCCCGCGCGCACCACGAGCAACGGCACATGGAACGTCTCCGTGACCTGGCCGCCCGCTTCCTGCCGCTCGGACTTGCCGGGATTGGCCGGATCCGCCAGCAACGGCCGGAGGTTGGGCCGCGCGGGAAAGAACACGCGGTAGGTGCTGGGATACTGCAGCGTCGCGATGAGCTCCAGCGACTCGCCAAAAGTCGGCGTCGTCGTGGACAGCTTGGCTTGAACCTTCACGGCGCTCGCGGCGTCCGACGTCGGGCTCGCGGCGGCTGGCAACGGCGCAGGCGCGTCGGCCCAAGCGGGCGTCGCGATGGCGAAGACGATGAGGAGAATGAGGTTTCGCATCACTGCCGGGCCGCCCTTCGGCGGAAATACGCCACGAGGCTCTTCAGGTAGTCCATGCCGACCGTCGCCGGAATCGGTTCCATGCCAAATTTGCGCGCCAGCTGCTCGCGCTTGCGCTCCGCCACTGCCGATTGCCGCCAATGATCCTGCACGCTCGCCGCACTGTTCGCGTCAAAGTGCACAATCTCCGCGGTTTCGGGATCTTCCAGCAGCCACAGCCCTTCCAGGATCGGCCACTTCTTGTCGACTTCATCCGCCGTGACAATCGGCACCACGTCGTGACGGCCAGCCAGCACGCCTAGCGAACGGTCGTAGCCCTCGCCGAGGAAATCGGAAAGCACGAAGACCACCGCGCGCTTGCGGGCGATGCGCGCCACGTAGTCCAGCGCGACGTCCGTGCGCGTGCCCTTGCCCGCAGGCTGGAACCGCAGCAATTCCTGGACGATGCGCATCACGTGGCCACGGCCCTTCTTGGGCGGAATGTAGCGCTCGATGCGGTCCGTGTAGAGGATGAGGCCGACGCGGTCGTTGTTGGAAATCGCCGAAAAGGCCAGCACCGCCGCGATCTCCGCCGCCAGCTCGCGCTTGGACTTGTCCTTGCTGCCGAACTTCTGCGATTCGGACAGGTCGACGACGAGCAACACCGTCAGTTCGCGCTCTTCCACGTACTGCTTGACGAAGATGCCGCCCGTGCGCGCCGAGACGTTCCAGTCGATCGTCCGGATGTCGTCGCCGGGCTGGTACTCGCGCACGGAGTCAAAGCTCATGCCGCGCCCTTTGAACACGGCGTGGTACTGCCCAGCCAGCGTGCTGCTGACGAGACGGCGCGCGATGAGCTCGATCTCGCGAACGCGCTGGGAAATCGATTTCTCTTGCTGGACCAATGTCATGGGCTCTTTGAAACCTTCCGAACGCGCTGGAGTAGTGGCTCTGCCAGCCAGCTAACGCAATCACCAAGGACGACAGGCACTTACGGCACGGCAACGCGGTCGAAGATCCGCTGCACGACGTCTTCACTCGTCAGGTTCTCCGCCTCGGCCTGGTACGTCAGGATCACGCGGTGCCGCAGCACGTCCAAGCCCACGGCCTTGATGTCCTCCGGAATCACGAACGCGCGGTGGCGCAGGAACGCGTGGGCCTTGGCGGCCTGCGTCAGGAAGATCGAAGCGCGCGGGCTCGCGCCGAATTGGATGAACTCGCTCAGATCGCCCAGACCGTACGCCTTGGGTTCACGCGTCGCAAACACGATGTCGACGATGTACTGCTTGAGCTTGTCGTCGATCAGGATGTCTTCCACGACCTTGCGCGCCCGCATCAGCCCGGGACCGTCAATCACCGGATTCAGCGTCGGCACATAACCCGACGTCGCGTTGTTGAGGATCGCCAGTTCATCGGCGCGGGTCGGGTACGTGACCTTCACCATCAGCATGAAGCGGTCAACCTGGGCTTCCGGCAGCGGATACGTGCCTTCTTGCTCGATCGGATTTTGCGTCGCCAGCACCAGGAACGGCTCGTCGAGCGTGTACGTCTCGTCCGCGATCGTCACCTGATGTTCCTGCATCGCTTCCAGCAGCGCCGATTGGACCTTCGCCGGCGCGCGGTTGATTTCATCCGCCAGCACCAGATTCGTGAAGATCGGCCCACGCTTGACCTTGAAGGTCTGATCTTTCGGATTGTAAACCTGCGTGCCCAGGATATCCGCCGGCAGCAGATCCGGCGTGAACTGGATGCGCTGGAAGTTGATCGAGAGCGCCCGCGCCAGCGTCTTGCACGTCAGCGTCTTGGCGAGTCCCGGCACGCCTTCCAGCAGCACATGGCCGCCGGTCAGTAGGCCAATCAGCAGGCCTTCAATCATGTGGGTCTGGCCCACGACGATCTTGCCGGTCTCAGCCAGCAACTGGTCGACGAACTGCGACTCCTGGCGAATCATCTCGTTGAGCGAGCGAATGTCCTGCATGAATCCTCGGCTGTCTTGGGCGCCAACAAAAGCGTGGCGCTGAGCGGTCAAACGTAGAGCGCGGTTCCGGTATTCCCGGCTTGTGCGCGCGCGGGCGGCAAGATAGTACGGCGTTGCAGATTGTCGAGGGGCGAGCCGCGTTATCTGAAGCGCTGGAAGTAGACGCCTTCAGATTTGAAGTCGCCGGACCACGCCGCGATGTAGATGTCGACTTCCGGCACGTAGCAAAGCGAGGGCGAGATCGGCAGCGTCGTCTTGGCGCCGAGGTTGACGATCGGTCCCAACGCGCTGCCGCCGTCGATCGGCGACGTGGTCGTAAATTTGCGCACACGCAGCGGATTGGCGTCCGACGCGTTGGCCTGGGTCTGGAGCACCACGACCTGCGGCGACTCGCCTGCCATCGCGCGGATGCTGCCGATGCCGCTGTCCACGGTGATCTCGCCGACGACGGGCGTGCCGGAGAAATCAACGCGGCGCATTTTCAGGTTCGTCGCGGGCGATCCGTCCAAGGCAAACGCGAGGAAGCCGGGCGAGCCGCCGCCAAAGATGCCGA
>CAINLT010000377.1 GCA_903850505.1 uncultured Myxococcales bacterium
GTCCCCTCGCTACCGCGCGCACTCAGGGCTTTGACGCGCGCCGCCAGCCAGGCGTCATAGAGCTGCTTGCCCTTGGCCCGGTCCGCCGCGCCCAGGTGATACGGCGCCAGCGCCGCCTGCACCGTCGTCACCGCGAGAAAGTCGAGCAGCGCGCGCGTCGAGCTGTCCAGCCCCGCGACGCGGTCCAGCTCGCCCAAGGTCGGCAGGCTCAGCAGCGCGGGCGACGCTTCCTCCCGGCGAATCCCGGCAATCTCCGCGTGCACGCCGCGCAGCCACAGGCGCAACGTCCACTCCGCCGCGTCCTCCGTCAGCACCTCCACGGACCGCAACGTCCCGGCCTGCGCCTTGCCCGACAAGGTCGCGCCAAACGCGAGGAACAGTGTGTGCCCGCGCTGCGCCTCCGTGGGCGGCTGCCCCGCTTTTGCGCCCGCTGAGCCATAGCCGCGGGCGTCGAGCTCAGCCAGCGCGAATACAGTCTCAGGCGTCTTGTCGCTGAGCACATCGAACCACTGCTGGCCACGGAGATAGAGGGTCTTTTCTGGAAGTCCGGAGGTTGTCGCCATGATTTGCCTCAGTTTTATGAGCGCGGAATTGCGCGGGAAAAGCCTAAGGCAGGTTTTGGGGGTGTGACAAGTTTTTTGCCATTCCGTCGCCGTGCGGCGGCGAATGGCTCGGTCTGCTCGACCCTGCGGTGTGGAAATGGCGATGCGGTTGCTTTTTGCAGCGGGTGCTCCGCGCAGCTCCCGGTCAAGCCGCAAAGCCTGCGGTCTTGCCGCCTTGGCCACCTTGACGGCGTTCGGAGCGGGCGTCAGACTTTCGGGCACCTCACCACGGAGCCTCGCCATGTTCTTTCGCCCCATTTCCATGCTTGCCCTCATCGCCTTTGCCAGCCTCGGCACCGGCTGCGCGGCCAACGGCGCCATCAAGACCGTCCAGGATCCGTTCAACGGCCCGCAGCGCGCGTTCGCCCGTTACCTTGACGATGGCCACTTCACCGCGGTCGGCATGTCAGAGGGCGGCGGCAAGTTCAGCATCCAGGTCCTCACCGTCATGCGCGGGCAGGCGCGCACCTTGGGCGCGATAGGCGACAAGAGCCTCTTCAAGGTCGGCGATGAGACGGTCACGCTCGCGGCAAGCAACGACGCCAAGCCGGTTGCCAACGCGACCCAGTACGAGATTTTCACGCAATGGATGGTCCTGTTCGCGCCAACGCGTGAAGAATTCCTGAAGTTTGCCCATGCACCGCTGACCGCCGTCAAGCTGACGGTCGGCGACGCCACGTTCCAACTGCCGCTCTCATCGGCGGACTCCGAGCTCATCATGAAGAACGCGGCGATTTTGGCGGGTGAGGCGACGGCGAAGTAGCCGGGCAGGCGTCCATCGGCATGTTCTCCCGCGCGCTGGTCAGCGCCCGTCCGGCCGCCCACTTCCCGCGCACGCGTGAACGCCTGGTCTCCCACATCACCGCGACGGGACAACCGCCCAAAGCCATGCGAAACTACCGCGCAACGGAGGTCTCCATGCGCTGGTCTTGCCTGTTTCTTGCTTGCCACCTAATTGGTTGCGGAAGCTCGCCCGCGGCCGATGTCGCCGTCGACGCCAGTTCCGACAGTGGCGCGGACGCCTGTGGCCCCGCGTTTGATTCCACCGAACTTCCCGCAGAAACCACCGTCACGCTGGCGACGTGCACGCCGTCGGGGTTCGCGCTCCGCTCAGGCGGCGGTTCACTGACGACGATTGACGACACCCACACGAGATGGACTCTGGGAAAGGCGCCTGTCGTCAATACGGTCCAAGGGTACGGCCCCACTTACTACTATTCCACTGGCGACTCGATTCAGCCAACCTGGCTCACCACCGTCCGCGCCACCCTGGCCAAGCCCTACGCCACCGAATCCTTTGGCGATGTCCACGACTTCCTGTCCGCGCAGAAGAACGACGGCTCGACCGAGGACTGCGCGTTCGCCCCCGATGGCAAGCTGACGATGGGCGTACCGGGAGGCCTGATCCAGCTTGGTCCCGACGGAAAGTCGTCCGCCATGAAATTGACCGGCGAGCCGCTCGTGGCGCCGCTCGGCCTCTTCTACGACAAGACCGGCATCCTCTGGGTCGCCGACAGCAAGGGACCGGCGTTGCGCAGCGTCTCGCTGGCGGGTGAGGTAACGACGGTTGTCAGCAGCGACGGCACACAGAACCTCGTAATGCCCAACGATGTCGTGTCGAACGACGGCAAGAGCGTCTACTTCACCGACTCCTGCTTGGGCGAGGTGCTCTTCGTCAAGGACGGAAAGGTCATGGACGTCGCCAAGTTCGACCTCGCCAAGGAAGGCGGCGCCAACGGTGTCGCATTGGATCCCGACGGCAAGTCACTCTGGGTCACCACGGAAAACACCGGGCTCCTGTGCCAGTCCAAGGGCGTTGGCCCGGAAGCGCCGATCTCCGGCTTGTACCGGTTCGAACTCCTACCCACCGGATTCGGCAAGCGCACGGATATCGCCGTGAACCAAGGCCTTTTCGGCGACGGCCTGACGTTCGATTCCGAGGGAAACCTCTATGTCATTTTCGACCGGGAAGCCAACTTTGCCCTGACGGAATCCTCGGTTTGGATCCTCGCCAAAGGCGACACGAAGCTGGTGAAGTTCTTGACCGCCAACGACCGCGTCTTCGCCAACCCCGTGTTCGGCAAGGGCGCGTTCGGCGAGACGCAGCTCTACCTCGCGCTCCTGGCGGTGCCGGGATTTACCGACCCGAGCGCGCGCGGTCTCATGCGTTTCAATGTGGGGATCAAAGGGCTGTAATAGACGCGCGATTCGTCACTGCAATTTTCCGTTGGATCGTTCATGCGTTTCAACGCCTCGCGCAGGCCGGGGCAAGCGCCATCACGGACCGCGATTGCACCAACGCCGCGGTGCTCAAGGCGCCTTGGGCGGCGTGATGCCAGTCACGAACGCGGGCTTGGTCTTGAAAGCGAAGGAGAATGAGAAGGCGTCGAGAATCCCATCGCCATCCGTGTCCACATCCAGCTTGATGAGCGTCTTGCCACCCGAGTCTGGCGGCAGCGTCTGCCCCGTCATCGCCAGGTACACATCCGCCAGTTTGTCCTGCCGAAGCGCGCCGCAGACGTGTCCGGTCAACGCACCGTCCGCCGCAACGGTCGCCGCCCAGCGCATCTTCGTTGGCGCCGCCGGAAGGAACGCAGGCAGATCGACCGCGGGGTTCTCCGTCCCCGTCAGCTGCGTGCCCGATTGCGACACGACGAACGAGACCTGCGCCGGACAGCCAGCCGCCGTGCACGCCGGCATGTTGAACGAAATATCGCGCACCGTCAGGTTTGGCGTCACGGCGTTGGCCAGCTCAACCGGATCCGCATCGCCTTGCAAGACCCCGATCACAAACGGCTTGCCGCTCTTGTCCCAGTTGGTCGCCTGCAGCAGGAAGATCATCGTGCCCTTGTTGACCGCGTCCTGCAGGTTGCTGCCGATGAGGCTGGAAGCGCCTGCCAGCATGTTGTCCGGCTTGCCATCGCCCGTCAGGTCGCACGCCAAGGTCTTGTCTTCGATCCAGAACTTGTAGACGAATTGCACGTCCTGCGGTGGCCAAACTTGCGTGCCGACGACGCACTGCGGTGAACCGTTGCTCGTGTCGCAGTAGCTGCCGGGCGTTTTGTAACAGTTCAAGGCGCATTGCGGCGGGACGCATTGCGCTGCGCCGTCGGCCATCTCGCAGACTTGATTGGGCGGGCATGATGCCTTGTCGTTGCCGCTGGTGCACCCGGAGACCGTCTGGCAAATCGTGTGCCAGTCGCAGCACTTGGACGGCGGCTGGCCGATGTCACAAGCGACGTCCGCCGCTGCAACGTCGGGAGCCACAGCGTCCAGAGCGGCAGCGTCCAGAGCGGCAGCGTCGGGCGCGGGAGCCGCATCGAGCGTGTCAGCTGGCGCGAGGGCGTCGAGCGCGGCGACATCCGCGGCGTCGGCTTCCGGCAGCGCCGCCGGCGATCCTGCACACGCGGCGAGAGCCACCAGCGCGGCGGCCATAGGGAGAGAATGACGTGGTTGCATCGGATTCTCCTGAGCCAAAGCTGCACAACCATTGTGCGCGCCGCTTCGGTCAGGTCAAGTCGCGATTGGCCGGGGAGATCGCGGGCCTCGGGCGCGCCGGACCGAGTGGATGTCTAGCGGAGGCACCGCCGCCCGGACCTCTCGCCCCAGCGGGCTGCGTCAGGGTTCCAGGCCAGTCAGATTGCTCGCCAACGCCCAGAACTGCGCGGCCTTGGCGGCATCGAGCGAATCGGTGCTCGGCGCTATCTCGCGTTTCTCGCCAAAAAAGCGGCCGCCGCGCTGTCCCACATCGGGATCGGTCGCCATGAAGGCGAAGGCGCTCGACGCTGCGTCCACGCTGGTGGCAAAAGGCATGAACGGCAGCACGTTGCGCAGCAGCCAGCGCTCAAATGGTTTGCGACTTGACGCCGCCGCCGTGACGGGTACGAAACCCGGACAGACTGCGTTGAACGTCAGCCGGTCGGAACCCAGGCGACGCTGCGCCTCAAACGTGAACCACAGGATGGCCAGCTTGGAGTTCTTGTAGGCGCGGTCGGGATTGTAGTCGCGCGCCAGGTTCGCATCGGCAAAGTCGAAGTCGACCGGCTTGCCGCGCGAACCCGGCAAGTGCAGCCGCGAGCTGACGTTGACGACGCGGGCAGCTGGCGAGCGGCGCAGCGCGGGCAGCAGCAAGCGGGTGAGGAGGAATGGCGCGAGCGCGTTGACGGCCAACGTCAACTCGTAGCCGTCCGCCGACAGCTCGCGCTGCGGGTTGGTCTGCATGACGCCTGCGACGTTGAAGAGCACATCCAGTGCGACACCGTCCGCGAGGAGGCAGTCAGCGAAACGCCTGATGGAGGCAAGCGAGGCCAAGTCTACGGCGTAAGGCTCGAGCTGGGACTGCGGGTGACGCGCGCGGAGCTCCTGGACCGCCTCTTCGGCCTTGGGCTGGGTCCGGGCTGTGAGCAGGACGCGATGGCCGGCGCGCGCCAGTTTCTCGGCGGTCGCTCTGCCAAGGCCCCGCCCGCCGCCAGTGATGAGGATGGTGGACATGAACTCCCCCGCTGGCCGAAATAGCCTCGACGGACAAACTAGCACGCTGACGGCGGAGGCGCCCGACGCTGAGCCTGCCGGGTGGAGCGAGCCAGTCGGCACCTCGCACGCCTGCGCACAAGTCGCCTACCCGCCGTCTTCCGCAGCGTCAACGTCTGCCCTTGTCGCCGCGCCACGCTGACCTACCTTGGTCCGCAGAGCCCGTCGGGCCATAAAAGGACATTCCATGAACATCCAACACATTCTGGCGTCGCTTGGCGTCTCCCTGCTGCTCACCGTCGGGCTCGCCGCTTGCGAAAAGCCGGGACCGGGAGAACGCGCTGGCAAAGCCATGGACCACACGGTGGATGAAGCTGGCCAGAAGATCACTGGCACCGCCGAAAAGGCCCGGGAAGAGGCCGCCAAAGCCGGTGCGGCTGTGGATGACGCAGCGATCACGACACGGATCAAGGCTGCGTTTCTTGCCGAGTCCGGGCTCAAGACGCTGCAAATCAACGTGGACACCGTCAAGGGCGTTGTGACGCTGAGCGGCTCGGTCGCCACGCAGGCGCAAAGCGACTTGGCTAGCACGATGGCGCGCGGCGTGTCCGGAGTGAGCGAGGTGACCAACAATCTGGTGGTCACCCCCGGTCAATAACGCGGCGCAGGCGGCGTTCCCAGCATTCGGCGGCTTCAGCGACGCTGGGGCAGCGCGCAGGCGGGGCAATCGGCCGGGCGGCCGCCATTGCCTTTCTGGCCAAAACGCCGCATCGTCGCAACATGAAGCGGCTGCAAATCCTGCTCGCAACCCTGCTCTGTCTCGCGTGTGCGACCTTGCCCGGTCAGCGCACGCAGACGTCGTTGGACCTCTCGGGCGGTTATACGCGCGCGGATTATCAGGCGACGTGCTCCAATCAGCGGCAGATTGTCGATTTGGCGCAGGGCACCCTCGCCGTGCGACATGAGCGCGAGAACGGTCTGGCGCTGGGCGGCAATGTGGGGGCGCAGCGGGAGACGCTGGTGGCCGCGCAGAATGTGCCCAACGTCGCCATTGGCGATACCCACTGGAATGTGCTGGGCGGCGCGTGGGTCGGGTGGCATGGCCGCTGGTGGGCGAGCGACCTGGGTCTCTCGCTGAGCGGCCCGCGTCCCACGCCAATCCCGTATTTTGCGGTGCGCGGCGGCGACCTCTCGCTCGTGTGGGGAGAGGCGCAGATCGGCACGGTCTCGCCGACCAGTGACCCGCGCATGGCCGCGATCGGCGTGGGTTTTCGCATCGACGCCATCACGCTGCACCCCTATATCGCCGTCGCGGCGCCGCTGCTGTCCGTTTTTCCGCGCAATGAAATCGATCTGGCCAACGGCAAGGCCGTGGCGGGTCTGGACGTCGGTGGCAATCTGTCCGACCGCATCGGCTTCGGTCTGCGCCTCATGGGCGGCGAGACGGCGGCGGGGTACCTGACGCTTTCCCTGCTGCTGGATAGCGATGAACGTGCCGATGAGCGCGAGGCTGAGCCGTTGCCGCAGGAGGCGACTGGGGCTTTGGAGTTGTAGGTTTCAGCAGCGCTTGCCGAACTTTGCCATGCGTGGGCGGTTTGAGGCGACAACTGTTCCGAGCGGGCTTGCTTCGCCATTCTCGTTCACCGCCAAGCGCGCCGTCTCCGGTCGTTCGCCCGCGCGTCGTTGAACTACCGCACCGGCCGTCCGTCCCGTGCCGCTTGCCCGTAGAGCCCCGTCGCGGCACACTGGTACGCGCGACCCAGTTCGACCGCGCACGCCGCGCCTTCAAGTGCTAGCCCAGCGGGATAACGTCCCTTCGCCCGAGGTCATCCATGTCCACTGTCTCCGCCGCGTCGTGTTGCCTGGCCGCGGTCCTCCTCCTCGGAGGCTGCGCGGATCTGGGCGGTGGCTCCAACACCGCCGCCGATGCCGGCGTTGACGCTGCCAGTACGGCGGCGTGTGCGATCGATGCCGCGGAAACGACCGATTCGGCGGCGTTCCAGGACGCATTTGCCGATCCCCAATACGCGATCCTCGAACGCCAGCCCACGTTTGGCGCGACGGTCTGCAATCCGGTCACACACTGGTGGACGTTTGTCGCGACGGGCGTGCCGCCAGGACTTTTCATTGGCCCCGGTGCGCGCCACACCGCCGGGAAGCTGCCGACGTCAGGGACTTTTCAGACCGCGGACCAACACACGTTTCACTTGAATCCACCGATGCAGTGGGCTGGACCGGGCACGCATGTCCATTTGGTGGCGTACGATGCCAAGAAGAAGCTCATCCTCGATCCGTTCTTTGAGTACGACGTGGCCATTGCGCAGTAGCGCTCGTGGCGCTCCTCGCCGCGACTAAGGCACCGCGCCGTTGGCGATCCAGTCCTTGAGCTGCTGGCTCTGCGTCGCCGTCACGCTACCCGGATTGTTCTGCGGCATCCGCCCGCCACAGCCAGCGGTCAGTGGGATGCTCGTATCAACCTTCATGACAATCTCACTCTGCAGCGGTTGGCCTTTGACGACCCACTTGGGCAACGCGCATGCCGCCTTGGCGGTCTGGCCAACGAGCGCTGCGGCGGTGAATGTGCCGTGGCAGCTCGCGCACATGGGCTTGAAGATCGACGTGTTGACGTCATTGAACGTCGGTCCGCAGTTGGCGACGTAGCCGCTGCTGTCGCACACGCCGGTCGCGGGCGCACACGTGTCCGCCGTGCACAACATGCCGTCGTCGCAGTTCTTGGCGGTGCCGGGCGTGCAAGTGCCGCCTTTGCACAGGTCGTTGAGCGTGCATGCGTTGCCGTCGTCGCACGCGCTGTTGTCGAGCATGAGCGCGTTGACGCAGCCGACGCTTGGATCGCACGAATCCGCGGTGCAAGCGTTGCCGTCGCTGCACGCCTTGGCAGTGCCGGGGACACACGCGCCGTTGCTGCAAAAGTCGCTGATTGTGCACACATTGTTGTCGGTGCACGGTCCGGTGACGTTGCTGTGCTGGCAGTCATTTTGCGCGCTGCAGGTGTCCGTCGTGCAGCTCTTGCCGTCGTCGCAGGACTTCTGGACGCCCGGGATGCACGCACCTGCGCTGCACGTATCGCCCACGGTGCAGACGCTGCCATCGGTGCACGGCGCCGTGTTGTTCGCGTGCACGCAGCCGGTCTGGCTATTGCAGCTGTCGTCAGTGCACAAATTGCCGTCGTCGCATGGCGTCGCGCCGCCGCCCTGACACGCGCCGCTGGCGCAGGTGTCGTTCACGGTGCACGCGTCCTTGTCGTCACACGCCGCGCCGCTCGCCGGTGCGGTTGTGCAGCCCGTGCCGGCGGAACAGCCGTCGGTCGTGCACGGATCGCCGTCATCGCAGGCCAGCGCGCCGGTGCCCACGCATGCGCCCGCGCTGCACGCGTCGGTGACGGTGCACAGGCTGCCGTCGTTGCACGCGGGGCCGGTCAGGTTGCCGTGGACGCAGCCGCTGGCGGGATCGCAGCTGTCCGCGGTGCAGCTCTCGCCGTCGTCGCACGATTTGGCGCCGACACCGGCGCATTTGCCCGCGGTGCATGTGTCGGTGACGGTGCACGGGTTGCCGTCGTCGCAGTTCGTGGTGTCGGCGGCGGCGACGGTCACGCAGGCGCTGAGGCCAATCGCGCAGCTGTCGGTCGTGCAGGGGTCGCCGTCGTCGCACTTGACGGGCGGGGTGACGCACACGCCTCCGGAGCAAGCGCCGGCGTCCTGATGACATGCCGCGGGCGCCAGGCATGCCGTTCCGTCAGCGGTGGCGGACTTGACGATGCTGTTGTTGCTCACGTCGCACGTCGCGGTTTCGCATGGGCCAAGGCCGCCCGGCACGCCGGTGATGCACTGGCCGATGGCGTTGCACGTCGCGGCGAGGTTACACGCGCCCGGGCTGCAGTCGGCGCCGGCGGTGACGAATGCGTGTTGGCAGCCGAGGAGCTTGTCGCAGCTGTCTGTCGTGCACGGATTGCCGTCGTCGCACGTCGTTGGGCTGCCGGCCAGGCAGACGCCGCCGCCGCAGCTGTCGTTGGCCGTGCATGCGTCGCCATCGGAGCACGCTGCGCCGTCGACTTTCGCCTTGGCAACGCACTGGCCGCAGACCTGCGCGCCGCCGCCGCCAGGGGTGCATTTCAGCGGGTCGCACACGTCGGCCACGCATGGCTGGCTGCCGCCGCAGAGGAGCGGTGTGCCGGCGCACTGCTGTTTCATGCACGTGTCGCTCTTGGTGCACGGATCCCCATCGTCGCAAGCCGATCCGTCCGCTGCCATTCCGTACGTCAAGTTGCCGGTGCTCGGGTCGCAGCTGACGGTCTGGCATGGTTGGAGTTGTACCGTGTTGGTCACCGCGACGCCGACGCACTTGCCACCCGTCGTGCATGCCGAATTGGTCACGCAAGGGCCAGCGTTGGGGCACGGCGTGCCGACAGCAGCGGGGTTGATGGCAAACACGCAGCCGGTGACCTTGTTGCACGAGGCGCTCGAGCAAACGGAGCCGTTGTTGCAGACAATCGCGGTGCCGCCTGCGCATACGCCGGAGTTGCAGGTCTCGCCGGTCGTGCAGGCATCGCCGTCGTCACAGGGCGCACCGATCGCGCCGACGTTGACCGCGGGCGCGCACTGCCCCGTCGCGGAATCGCAGACGTTGGTGTAGCAAACCGACGTCGCGTCGTCGCAGAGCTTGACCGCCCCGAGACAGACGCCGCCAGCTTGGCATGTGTCGTTGCTCGTGCACGCGTTGCTGTCGTCGCATGGAGTGCCCAGCGCGAGCTTGCTGGCGCCGTCGCAGGCATTGTCCACGCAGGTCCAGACGTGGCACGGCGCTGGCTCCCCTGGGCACTTCGCCGGGTCACACGCGGGGGCCGAATCCGCGTCATCGCCCGCGTCGGTTGCGGCAGCATCGCTCCCGGCGTCCACGCCGCCATCCGTTCCGGCAACCGCATCGGCGTCACTGGCCGCATCCGTTGCGGCGTCTGTCCCGGTCGCAAGATCTGCCACAGCGTCGGCATCGTCCGCCGCAACCGTGTCCTGACCCGCTGTCGCGCCGCCGCAAGCAGCCAGGCACAGGGCAGCCCCCAACACCGCCAAAGTCGCGTTTCGCATCCCTCACCACCCAATTTCGCCTGCCGGTAGCGCAGCCGACCGCACGGCCGCCGCTTCTGGCACCCTACGGGATGATTTGCGACGATGCAAACGGCAAGACGCGGCGGTCGGTGGTGGCAGCAGGCCTGAATTGCGAAAAAATGACACGACGGCCTCGAAGGCGGCGTTGGACGCGTTGTGCTGGCGGCGCGGCGTTGTCGCGCGATACACACGAGGGCGTGTCGCGCGCGCTCGTCGGGAGCCACGGCTGGACAGGCACGTGGAAGTGGCACAGCATCCATTCTGGCTCGCTTGTCAGGCTGCCGGACAGCCCGGTGGTCGTCACGGCGAGCGGTAGACAAAGCGGGTTGGCCGTTGGTGTGTCATCCGCAAGGCGGCGTTGGATGGACTGAGACGCCGCAATCGGGGTGTGTCATGGGCAGAACCAAGGCGATCATCGCGAGCTACGTCGGAATCCTGGTTTACGCGGGCCTCGTCTTTCTCGGCGCTGGAAAATTCGGCTACTGGCAAGGCATCCTCTACGTCGCCCTCGCTTTGGTAGGTGCGACCTTGAGCCACGTCCTCGTGCCGCGCGGCTCCGAGATCACGGCCAATCGCGCGCGCGAGGCGAACGCCGGACAGACGTGGGACAGGCGACTGCTCGGCGCCATGTCCCTCGTCAACATCGTCACGTTCGTTGTCGCGGGGCTGGACTCCGGCCGCTTTGGCTGGTCGGGCTCCGTTCCAATCGCCGTGACAATCGCCGGGGCCGTTCTCATGGTCGCTGGCCAGACCCTCTTCGCTGTCGCCAAGCGCGAGAATGAGTTCTTCTCGAGTACCGTCCGGGTTCAGGCCGAGCGGGGACACCGGGTCTGCGATACGGGACTCTATCGCGTCGTGCGTCATCCCGGCTATCTGGGGATGCTGCTGTCCTTGCTGGCCTTCCCGCTCGTGATGAACGCCTACTGGTCCTTCTTGCCTGCGCTGTTTGCGGCCGCGCTGCTTGTCGCCCGGACGGTCCTCGAGGACCGCTTTCTCATGCGAGAACTGCCTGGCTATGCCGACTACGCTGCCCGCACGAAATGGCGCCTGGTTCCAGGCGTCTTCTAGCAGCCGTCGCTGAACTTGACACTCGGGTCGCGCCTGGCAAGTGGTGGCGCGCACCGTATCCCCACATCGCACAAAGGCAATTCCACTTGACTTGGCCCCGTCACAATGGTCAAGCGTGGACCGCACGCGAGCGACGGTGTCCCCGCCTCACCACCGCCAAACGTAGTACACAACTGCGTCGCCCGGGCTGTAGTAGTCGGGAATCCGCCCCTCCTCGACAAACCCGGTCGCGTCGTAGAACGCCCGTGTCGCGTCATACAATTCCCGTCCGCTCGTCTCCAGCACCAGCCGCCGCCCGCCGCGCACCATCGCCACGTCGCGGATCGCGCTGCACAGCGCCCTACCAATCCCCGCGCGGCGAATTCGCACGTCCGCGGCGATGAAATACAGATGCCACGTGCTCTCCGTCATCGGCGTGCGGCCAAAAGTCGCGTAGCCGACGACCACGCCGTCGCGCTCAGCCACGACGGTCGGATAATCGCCGTTGACGCCGCCCGTCGGTCCGTCGCTGAAGTACACGTCGACGATTTCCAGGCCGACGCCGCATTCCTCGTCGTTGAAATTCCCAGCCTCGCGCAGGAGTCGCTCAATCGCCGGACGGTCGTGCGCTGCGGCGAGGCGGGTGGTGATTGGATGCATGGCGTCCTCGGGTTACTTGATGCGCGCCCACTGCAGTTGCAGCGCGACAAAGTCGTCAAACGTCAGACCCACCGCCGGCAGCGCGCGCACCAGCCCGGCGTCGGGTGAGAGATCCGGATTGGGATTCACGTCGATGATGAACGGCTGGCCGTCCGCATCGACCCGCAGGTCCAGCCGCGCGTAGCCCGCCAAACCCAGCGCGGCAAAGGCGCGGTCGGCCAGCAGCGCGATGCGCGTGCGCAGCACATCGTCCACCGTCGCGGGATAATGCACCGGCGTGGTCAGGAACTCCGGACTCCCCTCCTCCCACTTCGCCGCCCAGGTGAGAATCTGCGGCTGGTTGTCCGCGACGTGGGAGAAGTCGATTTCACCCAGCGCAAGGCGGTCAATCGGCCCGCCCATCGGTCCCAGCATGAGCGCATTGATTTCCCGGCCGGCAATGAACGCCTCCACCAGCGCGTCGCCCAGGCCCTGTGCATGCAGCCGCGCGACCGCCGCCTGCGCCTGCGCCTGAGTGTGCACGACCGACTGCGCGTCAATGCCCGCGCTGCCGTCCTGCGACGTCGGTTTGACAATCGCCGGCAGCGGCACCACCTCGGGCAGCGCCTGCCCGACCGCGACGCGCACCGCCAGCGGCACTGTCGCGCCCGCTGCCGCCAGCAACAAACGCGCCCGCGACTTGTCCAGGCACAGCGCCAGCTCCGCCGCCGCGGTCCCCGTCACCGGCACATCCTGCAGTTCCAGCAACGCCGCCGCGTGCAGTTCGCGCCCCGGCCGTCCCGACGCTTCTTCGCACAGGTTCCAAATCACGTCCGGCCGCGCCGCCCGCAGATCCTGCCAAAACTGCAGCACGTCCAGACCGAGCGGCACCAGTATGGCGTGATGCCCCAGCCGCGCCACCGCGTCAGAGAGATGGTCCACCGCGGCGTGCAGGTCCGTGTCGGGATCGACGCGCTGGGCGGAAAAGGCGATGGCGACGCGCATGCCCGGCTACCGCAGCACGGCGATCGGCAGCGTATCGGCGAGCGACACCACGTCCGCCGCGCGCGGCTTCTTGCGCTTGGTCTCGTTCCGCCCCACCAGCATCGGCCGCAGCACGCCCTGACGGAATTCGGCCTCGCGCAGGATCCGCACAATCAGCGACTCCCACGTCCAGCCCATGGCCTTGGCCATGATGACGAGGTCGCCCGTCGCCGGGGACAGCCCGGGCAACGGATTGGCTTCGATGAAGTAAGGCTCGCCGTCCGGACCGACGCGGAAATCGATGCGCGCGACGTCGCGGCAATCCAGCAGGCGAAACGCGGCGAGCGCGGCGGCTTCCAGGCGCTGACAGATATCCGCGGGCAATTCCGGCGGAATTGCGTAGCGCACGCGCTCGGCAAAATCGCGCTTGGCCTGCAGCGAGTAGACAAAATCGCCGATGGCGCCGTGTGTCGGCACGACCTGCATCAGACCAATGACTTCCGGCTGCGCGTTCCCCACGACGCCGACCGTCACTTCTGGACCGCGCACAAAGCCTTCCACCAGCACGGGGCGACCGTAGTCGTCCAACAGGCGGCGGCACAGCGCTTCCAGGCTGGCAAAATCGCTGCACTTGCAGTCGTCGAGGATGCCCTTGGACGAGCCCTCGTCATTGGGCTTGGCGATGACCGGAAACGCGAGATCAAAATCGCGCAGGTCGCTCAACTGCCGCACCACGCGCCAGGGCGGCGTCTTGACTGCGCCCATCAGCAGCCGCTTGGCCACGTCCTTGTCGAGCGTCGCCGCCAGCGTCAACGGGTCCGAACCGGTGTAGTGCAGGCCCAGCATCTCGCAAAGCGCCGGCACCAGCGCTTCCCGGCAGCGACCGCCGCGACCTTCGGCCATGTTGAACACGAGCTCGTAATTGCCCATCGCCAGCCGCCGCGGCAGGGTGCGATCGGCCTCCAGCACCGTGACGAGATAGCCCTGCTGCGCGAACAACTGCGCCAGCGCGGCAATCGTCTCGGGACTGTCAAACTCTTCGTTCTCGTCGTTGGCTGGCGCCGTACCGCCCGCTTGCGCCGCTGGCGCCGCCACCGGCTTCATGTTGCAAACGAACGCCAAGCGCCGCCGCGCCCGTCGCACCCGCGTTCGCGTGAGCGGTCGTCCCGACGGAGGCTCCTCCGGCTCCACATCCAGCACGGTCACGTCAGCGCGCTCCGCCGGGCTCAGGCTGACCATCGGCCCCACGGAAAGTGGCTGGCCATCGCGAACTTGCGTCATCTCCAGACTCCTCGCAAGCGGCCGCCGGGAGTTGAGCAAAGGCGGTCGCGCAACGCCGATCGTGCGGACTTGGCGGGCAGAGTCAAGGCGCAGAGCGTCTGGCGGCGTCCGCGGCGCGAAAGAACGCGGGCGGATGGCCAAATGCAGGCGATTTTGCTGGCGAGGAGGGGCGATCGCAAGGCGGCGCTGGCGGCGACGCGTTGGACAACCGTCTAATTTTCATGATGAAAACAGCAACGTCGCGGCGACCAGATGACGCCATTGCCAGACTTGCCTAAACTGCCCTTGTGGAGGGCGACGCGCGCGGTGCCCTCCGGCGTGTCGAACCTGTGATACCGCAAGGTTTTTGCCCAGCCGCAGCAGCACCAGCCAACCCGGATTCAGTCGGAGCCCACCGTGATTCAGCGTTACAAAGACAAGATCCCGCAAATCCATCCGACCGCTTGGGTTCATCCGATGGCGACCGTCATCGGCGATGTGGTCCTTGGCCCGCACGTCAGCGTGTGGCCGGGCGCGGTGCTGCGCGGCGATTGCGGGGCGATTCGCATCGGCGCGTACACGAACATCCAGGACGGCACGGTCGTGCACACGACGCAGGACTTGAGCGAGACGCACGTCGGCGAACGCGTCACGGTCGGCCACAACGCGATCCTGCACGGGTGTCGCATCGGCGATGACTGCCTTGTCGGCATGCATTCCACCGTGCTCGACAACGCCGAGATTCAGCACCAGACCATCATCGCGGCGGGATCGGTCGTGACGGTGGGCAAGAAGTTCCCGCCGCGGGTCATGCTGCTGGGCAGCCCCGCGCGCGTGGTGCGCGAGCTGGAGGACAAGCACGTCGAGCAAATCGACTACGGCTGGCGGGCTTATCAGGGCTACATGGCGCCGTTTGCGAACGGCGACGTCGAGACCATCGGCTGATGTTTTCCGCGCGCAGCCAGTTTGCCACCGAGGAGAACGCGTTGACCCAAGCCGTCGCGGCGCGGCGCGCGTTGGGCCTGCCCGTGCTGGACCTGACGGCGAGCAATCCGACGCAGGCGGATCTGGCGCTGCCACAGTCGGCGATCCGCGCGGCGCTGGCGGCGGGGCTGGATGGCGCGTATGACCCCGATCCGCTGGGCCTGTGGACGGCGCGGCAGGCCGTTGCGGACCATGTGGCGCAGTTGCAGCGGCGCGGCCAGACGGGGTTCGCGCCGGTGCCGCCCGAGCACATCCTGCTGACGGCGAGCACGTCTGAGGCCTACGCGCTGCTCTTGACGTTGCTCTGCAATCCGGGCGATCGCGTCCTGGCGCCCGCACCGAGCTATCCGCTGTTTGGTTTTCTCGGCCAGCTCAACGACGTGCAGATGGACGTCTGGCCGAGCCAATACGCCGACGGCTGGCACATCGACGTAGCCGCGCTGCACGCCGCGCTGACACCGCAGACGCGCGCGATTTTGGCCGTGAGTCCAAACAATCCGACGGGCGCGGTGCTGTCCCATTCGGAACTGACGCTGCTGGCGGACCTGTGCCGGGAGCACGACCTCGCGCTGATTGTCGACGAAGTGTTCGCCGACACGCTGCGGCAGCCGCTGGGCGACGGCGTCGCGACGGTCGCGGGGCATGCCGCGTGCCTGACATTCTCGCTGGGCGGGCTGTCCAAGACGTGCCTGCTGCCGCACGCGAAGCTGGCGTGGACGCTGGTGAGCGGGCCGCCGGATCTGGTGGAAGGTGCCCTGCAGCGGCTGGAGACGATGGCAGACACGTACCTGAGCGCGGCGACGCCGATCCAGCGGGCGCTGCCGGCGCTGCTGGACCTGGCGCCGATGATCCAGACCGTGCTGCGCGAGCGGCTGGAAGGCAATCTGCGGTTCCTGCAGACGGCGGTGCAACGGACGGCGCTGGATGTGCTGCCGGTCGCGGGCGGTTGGAGCGCGGTGCTGCGCCTGCCGCTGCCGCCGGATGACCGCGATTGGGCGCTGTACCTGCTGGAGACGGCGGGCGTGCTGACGCATCCCGGCTGGTTCTTTGACTTTACGGACGACGGCTGGCTGATTCTGAGCCTGCTTGTCGCCCCCGACGCGTTCCGCGCTGGCGTGCGCGCGCTCGTGGCGGCAGTGGAAGCGGCAGGCGCAGAAGCTTGACCGGTCGCAACCGCGCGCGCAAAGTCACCAGCCAACGCTCCCACGTCCGCAAGAGGCCGCCATGCTGCACGGAACCATCCTCGACAAACCGGAGCCGCGCTGGCCCGCGCTCATCGCGCTCATGGCCGTTGGCGTGCTGCACTACGCCCTGCCCGACCACCTGAACGTCGGCCCGCCGTGGCTGCTCCTGCTGATTGTGAGCATCCTGATCGTGCCGACGGTCGTCACGCACCGAACGGGGCGGCACGCGCTGAACCACCTTTTTGGCTTCGCGACGCTCGGGGTGGTGACGGCGTTCCTTTCCGTGGCGCTGGTGCGGCTCATCGAATTCATGGCGCAGAACATCGAAGACAACGCGAAGCACGCGGTGGCGGGGACGCTGCTGACGTCCGCGCTGGCGCTCTGGGCAACGAACACGCTGGTGTTTGCCTGCTGGTACTGGCGGCTGGATGCGGGCGGTCCGCACGCGCGGCATGTCCGCGGCGCGCACAAGCAGGGCGCGATCCTGTTTCCGCAAATGACGCAGGATGGCGTGGAATGGCGGCCGGGTTTCATCGATTACTTCTTCGTCGCGTTCAACACGAGTACCGCGTTCTCGCCGACGGACGCGCCGGTGCTCTCGCGGTGGGCGAAGATCCTGATGATGATTCAGTCGACGATTTCGCTGACGACGCTGGCGGTCCTGGTGGGGCGCGGCATCAACATGCTGTGACGCGGTCTTCAGCCGTTCGCCACGGTGAATGGTTCAGGGCGCGCACCCGGTCATCGCCGCGATCCAGGCCAGCACAAGACTTGCCGCGCCGGGCTGGGCAACCGTCACCGCCACTTGCGGCATGAACAGGCCGCTTTCCGGGGACGCCAGAAGCCGCTGCAGCAGCACCGACGCGTCGGGCTGACCAGGCGCCACCAGCTGCGTCGCGCCGTTCACCGTGCCATTTTGTGCCGCCGCGCCGCACGCGTGGGTCGCAGTCAGCGGCGTGCCGAAGCGCAGATCCATGTCGCTCGGCGCCGCGCCTTGGGGTCGGTGGCAATGGCTGCAATTGCTGTGGAGCCACGCGCGCGCGGCCGTCGGCACGTCCGCGGGCAGTTGCGCGAGGTCGGGCAAGGTCGGGAACGCCGGGTCCATGGCAGTTTGCGGCGGGAGCAGCCCCACGTCGCGCAGGGCCTTGACTTGATTGGGCACGGCGTTGGCGCCCCATTGCCCCGGTCGGTTCAGTTGCGCGGTTTGCACGCCGAGGACCTGGGCGGCGAAGCTGCCCGCGGCGTGATGGCAGGACGCGCAATCCGCCATCATCGGGTATCGCCACATCTGCGTCGTCGTTTGGCCGCCCTGCTGCACCGCGAATGTCGCTTGACCGCCGCCGCCTGGCAGCAAATCGGCATCCGATCCATCGGCGCGCCAGCGGTACGTGAAGAACTTCCAGCCGTCCGCGTCGCGGCGCATGAACCGCGTCTCCACCGGCACCGCGCTGTCACCCAAGGCAAAATGCTTGATGAGCAGCGTCCCGAGCGGTAGATCCCACGACGCATACGGATCGGCGGGCGCGGCAATTGGCAGCGTCCCCGGCTCTGCGCCCGGCGGCAGCACGAGAAACCGCTGCTTGCCCGCGCCATCGGACCACAGCGGAACGTTCACCGCGTACGGCAGCACGCCGTCGGACGGCGCGAGCTTGGCGACATCCAGAAAGCACAGCGTTTCGCTCAGGACCAGCGGCAGCGGCTTGCCCGCAGGCTTAGGCGCCGCTTCCACCACCTTGAAAATCTGCCCCAGCGGACCGTAGAGCTGCATCACGTACAGCTCGCCATCGCGATCCTCACCAAAACTGACCGGCTGGAACGTCGCCTTGGCCAGCAGCACCGGGTCCAGCCCGGTCGCCGGCAGCGTGAAGATCTTGCCCTGGTCGTAGTCCGCGAAGATGTACTTGCCGTACAGCGACTTCTGCTGGCTGCCGCGGTAAACATAGCCGCCGGTAATCGACTTGCCCGACGGATGCTTGTACTCCGCGACCGGCAGCGTCAGCCCGTCTTGCTTGCACGTCGTCGCGGTGGGCGGAAAGCAGTGCGTCGCCTCCATCGTGTTCCAGCCGTAGTTCTGCCCGCCGACCACCTTGTCGACCTCCTCCCACGTGTCCTGGCCGACGTCGCCCGCCCAGATCTCGCCGGTCAGCCGATCCACGCTGAAGCGCCATGGATTGCGCATGCCCCACGTGAAAATCTCCGGCAGGAATGCGCTGTTGCCGACGAATGGATTGTCCTTGGGAATGCCGTAGCCCAAAGCCCCGGTCGGCGTGTCCGGGTCGATGCGCAGGATCTTCGCCAGCAGCGTCTGGGTATTCTGGCCATTGCCCGTGGGATCGTTGGCCGATCCGCCGTCGCCCAGGCCGTAGAGCAGCATCCCCTTGGCGTCAAACGCGATCATTCCGCCCTTGTGGTTGGTGTACGCTGGCTGCTTCACGTCGATGACCAGCCGCTCGGTACTGGCGATGGCCACGTCGTCCGCACCGACGACGTATTCCAGGATCTGTGAATGCATCGGCGTTCCGGTCGTCAGCGACACGTACAGCTTGCGATTCTGCTTGAATTTTGGATGCATCGCCGCGGACAGCAGGCCGCCTTCGCCCGCGATATTCACCTTGGACGAGACGTCCACGACGGTCAGCGGTGGCTTGGTCGTCGCCGGGACGTTGTCGATCAGCACGAGCTTGCCCGCGCGCTGGACGACGAAGAGGCGATCGGAGCCATCGCCCCATGCGCCCAGAAAGATCGGCTGCGACAAGCCCGCCTTCGCGAAGACCGGGACGAGCTGCACGCCCTGCGGTTCGGGCAAATCGCCGTCCAGATGACACGGCGAAGCGCCCACGCCCGCGGGCAGGAGCCACGTGCACGTGGGCGCGCATCCGACATCGATCCCGGCATCCGGCGGCGTCCACAGGTCGGGTTGCTGCCAGACGTCGTGGCTGTCAGGCGTCGGCGTGTCATCGACCGCGGTCACATCGGCGATGGCATCGGCGAGCGCGTCGTCCGTCGCATCCGCCTCTTCTTCCGGAGTCACCGCGACCTGCTGCCCGCACGCGGACACGAGCAACACCCCAACGAGCACAATCCGCCGCATGAAACCTCCGCCCCGTAGCATCGCAATTTTCCGCGGGATGGGAAGCGCAAACCGGCCAAGCCGTCGCAGACAGTGGCATCTCGCCCGCCGCCTTGCTACCATCCGCGAGCCATGCTGAAACGCCTCCTGCTCGCCATCGCCCTGCTCCTGCCATCCCTGACTGCGCTCGCCGCGCACAAGGAGACGCGCCACGCCCACTACTTGCACCGTAAAGGTCCGCAGGGGCTGCGCGATTTGCTGCACACGGAGCTGTCTGACGCGCGCGCCAAGCACGAGCCGGTCGTGCTGATGTTCACCGCGGATTGGTGCTCGCCGTGCAAGGCCATCAAGGAATACGCGGAGGCGTCGAGCGCGGTGCGCAAGGTGCTCGATAAGGGCCGCTTGGTGTACATCGACGTGGACGAATGGCGCGGACCGGCGCAGGCGCTGTTCCAGGGCATTGACGTGTCCAAGTTGCCGACGCTCGTGAGTGTGGATTTTGACGGGCGGGCGCAGCGCAATTGCTATGGCACCGATCTGGGGCTGCTGTCCGAGGACGCGGTCGCGACCAACCTGCAGCGGCTTTTCAACGGCCAATCGCCGGACAAGCCGTTCTACGCCGACAAACCGGACGTGGAGAAGCAGTTGGTGCTGCATCAGGCGCAGGCACAGGGACTGAAATCCAAGGGCGTGCCGACGCTGGAAGTGACGGCGACTGGCGCTGGCGCGGCGCGCAAGCTGAAGCTGACGATACACAACAACGACGGGCCGCGGCGCTGGTTCCTGGTGCCGGTGAATGCCGGCGCGCCGCTGACGGATGCCGTGAAAGTGACGGCGTGGAAAGCGCTGCGTTGGAGCGAGCACGTGCGCGCCGATTACCTGCAGTTTGACGGGACGCCGCCGTTCTACGCGATTCCGGTGGCGGGCTACGGCGGCGTGGAACTGGACGTATGGCCGCTGCCGGGGACGCTCAAGGGCGGGACGCTGGCGGTGTATGAGTTGGACCGGCTGACGATTGACGGGCAGGAGCAGCAGTTCCAACAGAAGCTGCCCTATGAGCTGAAGATTGAGCACCCCGAGCAAGTGGCGCAAGGCCGGACGGGCGGCGCGGCGAAGGTGGAGTTCAAGGTGCACGCGAAGCACACGGTGAAGGTGAAGTAGCCGCGCGTCACGCGACGGCGCCAAAAAGCGCGCCGACGCCTGCGGTGATGGCCATTGCCAGCGCGCCCCAGAACGTCACGCGCCCCGCGCCGACGAGTACGCCCGCGCCACCGACGCGCGCGGCGGTCCCACCCAGGGCCGCGAGAAAGACAAGCGACGTACCGGAAACCCACCAAATCAGCCCGCGATCGGGCGAAAGGGCGGTCACGGCTAGCGGAAGTACTGCGCCGACCGCGAAGCTCGCGGCTGAAGCAAGGGCCGCCTGCACGGGCCGCGCGGTCATCGTCGCCGAGATTCCCAGCTCATCGTGGGCGTGCGCGGCGATCGCGTTGTGCGCCATCAGCTGTTCGGCCACTTGCTTTGCCAGCGTTTCCGTCAGCCCGCGGCGGACGTAGATCCCGGCGAGTTCGCGGTGCTCGGCCGCTGGATTATCGCGCAGTTCAGCGCGCTCGCGGGTCATGTCGGCCTTCTCCGTGTCGGCTTGGGAATGAACGGAGACATACTCGCCCGCAGCCATGGACATCGCCCCGGCGACAAGCCCCGCGACGCCGGTCAGGAGGATGCTGCTGTGGCTGGAATGCGCGGCGGCGACACCCACCACCAAGCTGGCGGTCGAGACGATGCCGTCGTTGGCGCCCAGGACGGCGGCGCGGAGCCAGCCAATGCGGTCGGTGCGGTGGCGTTCCAGGTGACGGGCGAGGTGGTGCATGAGACGAGACCTTGAGCTGGCGGCGAGTCGCCGCACACATGGGCAAGGTAGGTGATTTTGTCGGCAACGGCGGCGCGGCTTCCGCGGGACGTCCGTATGCAAACGCGCCGTGCGAGGCTGCTGCGTGCTCGCCGGGGAGCGGCACGACAACCGAACGTGGCTTGAGCTTCGCGCCGGGCCTCCACGCAGCCCAGCAAAAAGCCTCCCCCGCCGGCGCCCAGCTTGCGCTGGACGCACCACCACCTTAGCGGTCCCGCAGCGTTTCCGCCGCGCCCGCCCCTCCGTGTGGGCCGCGGGCATTCGCCAGCGACCTCCCGGAAGCCAAGTTGTGGGCACACAGCTCCCCCGCCCGTACGCGCGGCTTCACCATGAGCAACGGCCCAGCCCGACCGTCAGGATAGTGTTCGTGAGTTGCCGGGTTTTGCCGCGGCCGGTGCCGAAGAAATTTTCATTTCACTGCGAAGTCGCTGAACGGACACCGTGCTGGCGATGTCCCCGCCACCGGCATAGAATCCCGCGCCATGCCGACGCCGCCCGCCAGCCCCAACGCCCTGAACCGCCTCGCCCTCCGCATGACGGCCCTCGCCGAACGCTGGCTCCCCGACGCCTTCGTCTTCGCCCTTGTCGGCACCGTGCTCGTCGTTCTCGCCGCGTTCAGCACCGGCGCCGGCCCGCTCGCGGTCGTCAAGTCCTGGGGCGACGGCGTCTGGTCCCTCGTCCCCTTCACCTTGCAAATGGCCATGATTGTCATCGGCGGCACGGTCGTCGCCACCGCCGCGCCGGTCCAGCGCTTCATCGAGCGCATCGCCCGCATCCCGCAATCGCCCCGCCAGGCCACGGTCCTTTGCGCCGTCGCCTCGATGGTCACCAGCTGGTTCAACTGGGGATTTGGCCTCATTTTCGCCGCGGTGTTGGCGCGCGCATTGGCCCGCCAGGTCAAGCAGGTCGACTACCGCACGCTCGCCGCGACGACGCTTCTGGGGCTTGGCACGGTGTGGGCGCAGGGGCTGTCGGGCTCGGCGGCGCTGCAAATGGCCACGCCTGGACTGCTGCCGCCAGCGATTCGGGCGATCGCCGCGGGCAAGGACGCCGCGGGCGCGGAGCTCGTCAAGGGCGGCATCATCGGCCTGCAGCACACGATCTTTCTGTGGCAGTCCTTCGCGTGTGTGGCGATTGAGATTGGCGTGGTCGCGCTGCTGATTGCCGCTATCACGCCCGTGGGGCCACACGCACGCACGGCGGCGGATCTGGGCGTCGACCTGCGCGAGCCCGTGGACGACGCAACCGACACGCCCCGCCATCCCGGCGAGTGGCTGGAGCATCAGGCGTGGCTGTCCTGGATCGTGGTCCTGCTTGGCGCGGCGTACATCGGCGTCGCGCTCTACTCCGCCGAGCATATCGCCGCCGCCGTCACGCTGAACCTCGTCAACCTCGCGCTGTTGACGCTGGGTTTCGCGCTCCACCGCACGCCCGCGCGCTTGGCCCGCGCGTTCGCCCGCGCGACGCCGTCGGTGTGGGGCCTGCTCCTGCAGTTTCCGCTGTATGGCGGCATCGCCGCGCTGATTGTCGACACCAAGCTCAATGACCGCATCGCCGACCTGTTCACGCGCCTCGCCACGCCGACGACGTTTCCGCCGCTGATTGCCGCCTATTCCGCGCTGCTGGGGATTTTCGTGCCGTCGGGCGGGTCGAAATGGGTGATTGAAGCGCCGTACGTGCTGGCCGCGGCGCATCGGCTCCATGTGCACCTCGGCTGGACCGTCGCGGTTTACGACCTGGGCGAGGCGCTGGCCAACCTCGTGCAGCCGTTCTGGATGCTGCCGGTGCTCGGGATGCTGGGCCTGAAAGCCCGCGACGTGATGGGCGTGACCTGGACGGTGTTCCTCGTGATGACGCCGGTCGTGCTGGGGCTTGTGACGGTCTTTGGCGCGACGTTGGCGTGGCCGTTGTAGTCACGGCGGCCCGCCACGTCGGGTCCTCCGCGGAATTGCCGAAAAGACTTGCTTGACACAGTGTTTACGGCCACGCCATGCTCGCCGCGAACGCAGCGCCACCCGACCGTTGGTGCGGTCCGGCGCTCCAAAGGACTCTCGTGGCGCGAAACTTGGATGCTCCCACCCTGCCGCTGACTGCGCGCTTCCTGGTCTTCATGGCCTTGGTGCTGGTCGTCGGTTGCGCCGCCGCACCGCCGACAGGCAGCGCACCACAGACGGACACGGCAACCGCGCTGCAAATGGCTGTCGATACCAAGTCCGCGGCGGACGCGCCCGACACGACGGCCGACACTGGGCCACTGGACGCCGAACTTGCCGATGGGTTCGATGCCGCGCCACCGGATGCGACTTCCGACGCCGAAGCCACAGCGGTCTCCGATGCCGCCGACACGACGCCCACGACGACGTTCTCCATCACGACGCCGCTCAATTTTGGCCCCGGTCTGCTGCACGTGCGCCTGATCGACTACAGCACACCCGTGAACGAGCCCACGCCCAGCGACGTCATCCTGTTCAACGCTCCCTCGCCGTTGCCGGCGAAGGTGACCGCCATCGTGCCGCCGGGAATTTGGCTCCCAACCGCCGCGTGGTTTGGCCTGGACGGGCAACTGATCGCGTCGTCGTTGAATGGCACGGCGTCCGGCGTCATCACGGTGACGCCAGGCCAGGCAGCGCCAAAGTCGATTGCGATAGCGATCAACACGCCGGTCGACAAGACCATGTGCATCACGCCGCCCATCAACCCGTTCTTCTCGGCGGCGGGCGCGTACATCGTGCCGTTCACCGATCTTGGCGTGTCGCATTTGCTGGAAGGCCTCGCGTGGAACGGCAAGTGGTGGATGGCCGCAAACGTCGAAGGCATCGGCAGCGTCAACCTCGCCAGCGCCGGCAAGAACATCGACGCGTGGGCGCCGTCCAAGATCGGCGACTGCCGGCACATCGCCCGCGAAAACGCGCGCCTTTTCTGCTCGGAGCGCGGCCCGGCGATTCGATGGATGGACGTCGACCCGGCGACGAACCAGATGGTGCAGCAAGGCGCGATTCAATTGGCGCCAACCGCGCACGCTGAAGGCATCGCGACGTCCGCTGGCCAGCTGTACATCGCGCTGCACGCGGCGGGCATCGCGCAGGTCGCGGTCCAGTCGCCTGGCATCCCCGTGCTCTACGCCCAAGGCCTGGTCGCGGACGCGTGGGCCATCGCGGTGCTGCCGGACGGCAAGGTCATTGTCGCGGACGGTCCGGCGGGGCTGAAGGTGCTTGCGCCGCTGCAGAACGGCAAGACGACGGTACTCAGCCAGCTTGCGCTGCCCGGACTGAGCGCACACCTCGCCGTCTCGGGGCAGACCGTGGCCGTTGGCGCGTTGGGCGGCGGGCTGCATCTCGTTACCGTGAACGCCGCCGGCAAGCTGACCCTGCTGGGCACACTGCCGGCGGGGCCATGGCCGGCGGTGGGCGTCGACGTCAAGGATGGCATGGCATACGTCGCGGCTGGGCGCGCGCTGCTCGCCGTACCCGTGCCCGCTGCACCGGTTGGCCAGCTGAGCGCCGTGTCCGCGACCCTGACCGACTCCTATACGTCGCTGGATGTGCGCGCCGAGGGCAATCTTGCGTACACCGCCGAGTATGCGTACATCCGCGCGCTGATGCTCGATCCAACGCCACCTGTGGCGGGACCGGTGGCGATCCATGAGGCGGAAACGTGGACGAAGTCGGGCGCCGTGGGTAGCAAAGTGAAATTCGAGGCGTGGCTGTGGAATGCGGGAGCGACGCCGCTGGAAGTTGCTGAAATCATGGTGACGGACATGAACACCGCGGCGATTCCGCCGGGCAACGCGGAAGTTCCCAAGCCGTTGAAGATCGCGCCGGGCGCGTCGGCGAAGCTGAGCGTCAGCATTCTCAAGACGCAACCCGGGCCGCAGCAGTGGCTCCTCAACTTCGCGAGCAATGATCCGGCGCGGCCGTGGGCGTCGACCAAGCTGACGGAATCGCCGCTGGTCGGCAACGGCGACGTCCTGCCCAAGCTGGCGTATCAGGACAAGGACGCCAAGCTCGTGTCGGTGAACGACCTCGCCGCGGGCAAGCCGCTGCTGCTGATTGTCGCGTCAGAGAATTGCCCGGTGGCGTATGAACGGCTCGCGGCCATCGCGGCGCAGGCGCAGCCGTGGTTGAGTACGGGCAAGATTGTCGCGGTGAACATCAATCCGACGGACGACCCCAAGACCAAGGAAGTCGGCGGGTTCAAGCTGCCGTTTCCGGAACTCTACGCCCCGTTGACGTCAGCTACCGTCGGCGATTGGTCGGAGATCGCGGACTCGCTGCTGGCGCTGCCTGGCAAAGGCCCGATTCCGCCGCTGCCGCTTGTGTTCGTGGCCAACGCCCAGGGCGTGTTCATCTACAGCCACCTTGGGTACGCGCCCGCGGCGCTCAACGACGCGCTGATGGCTGTGGGCGGTCCCTGACGCGCAAAGTCAGCCTGTCTAGTTGCACACGCCAGGCATCGGGTCGGTCGGCGTGCAGCACGTCCAACAATGCGGGTACGGAAAGAGCGCGGGGCCGCTGCCGTCGCACTTGGTGCCCTTGGGGAAGCACGTTGTCGCGCCGTTAGCGGGCACGCACTTTTGCTGGACGACCTGCCATGATCCGCTCGCCGTGTCGCACGTGGCATAGACGCCGCCGAGGTTGGCGTCTGCTTTGTCCGTGTAGTACCAGCCGGTCGACGTGCCAGCAGGCAAGGTCACGTGGCAAGGCCCGCTGCCGGTGATGCCCCAGTCAAAGTTCACGGTGAGCGCGGGGCATTGGCCGGGGCAATTGGCGACCGTGCACGCGCTGTTGCCAAATGTGCCATCCAAGACGCCGTTGGTGCACGTCCGGGTCTGCGCGTCGCAGGTGGCGCCGCAACCGACCGCCGCGTCGTGCCACGCGGTGACGGACTTGCCGCTGGTGAGGCTGCCGCCCCACGGCAGCGCGCAGTCGGCCAGGCAGAGCGTCCCGTTGCCGGTGAAGCCGAGGTTGCAGACGCACGTGCCGCTGCCCGGCGTGCACGTCGCGTTGGCATCGCAGCCGGCGCTCGCGCACGTGTCCACGCACTTGCCGTTGGTGCAGACGCCCGTCGCGCCACAGCCGCCGGCGTTGTCGTCGATTTGGCCGTTGCAGTCGTTGTCGACGCCGTCGCAGACCTCCGACTTGACGCCGACGAGCGTGCAGTCGCCCAAGCCGGTTGGGCCGCACGTCCGCGTACCGGGGCATTTGCCAACGACCTTGCCGCTCAAGTCCTTCTGTTCGGCAAAGCACGCGGTGGCCAAGCCCGTCGCCTTGGCGACCGCCGTGCAGGAGCATGTGCCGAGGCTCTTGCCGTCGCTCGTCACGCGGACGCATTGCAGGGATTTCGGCCCTTCCGGCGATTGCGCGACCTGGCAGTCGTAGCCGGTGGGGCAGTCGCCCGCGGCCTTGCACGGTGCGCCGCAAAAGCTGCCGAACGCGCCTTCGTCGACGCACAGGCTGCCCGTGATGCCGGGTTCCTCGCAGTCCTTGGTCGCGCTGCACGGGTAGCAGAGCTTGCCCCACGCGGCGATGCAGACGTCGATGGGCTGGCCGCTCGTGCCAGGCAACGACGCGCACGTCTGGTCCTTGCCGCAAACCGCGCCGCACGGCGCAGCGCAGCGCTTGCCATCGGGCGTGTCGAGGCATAGGCCGGTGCCGCAATCCGCCGCGCCTGCGCAGGAGCAACCGGGCGCGCCGGGGCATGTCTGCGGCAAAGTCGCATCGCCCGTGACGTCGGCGATTCCGTCCGCGACGGCGTCAGCGGCTGCGTCCAGCTTCGTGTCGGCGAGCACGTCGACTACGGCATCGCTGGCCTGCGCATCGGTTTGCCCGGCGCCATCCTGGAAGCCCAGCGCCACATCCGTTGCATCTGCCTGTTGATTGCCGCCGGTCGCGACGGTGCTGCTGCACCCGCACACCGCGATGAGAACGCCCAACCACTGAATCGTCCGCGCGTTGCCCACAAGCACCCCGTTTCGCGCCGGCGAGCCGGCATTGTCATTGCGTCCAAAGTCGGACTGTCGCGCCGCGATGGTGCACGCCAGCGCGCGCCGCTACAACCCCGGCGGCAGCCGATAGCCGAACTTCACAAGCGAAACGCGCGAACTGGCAAAGCTGTCCGGCACGTCCCACACCAGCGCATCGGCGAGCCGGGTAATCGTGCTGAACATCGCGCAGACGTAGGCGGCGTCGCGCACGCCCGCGGGCGTCACACCGGCGGCAAGCACCTGCTGCAGCGCCGCGGCGTCCAGTTCATCGGGGCGCAGCGCCATTTTCTCGAGGAACGCCAGCATCGCCCGCAGCTTCGGATCGATGTCGGCGGTCTGCCAATTCTCCAGCACTGCTGCGACCTTGGCTTCATCAAACAGGAACGACGCGACCGCGCCGTGGGCACCCATTCAGAATCGGCAGGCGCCAAGCTTGGCCGTAAAGGCCGCGAAAAGTTCGCGCTCGCCGGGCGTCCATTCAGACGGCCCGCGCATGACGTCCTGCAGCAGGTCCGAGTAGGGGCGACCCCAAAAATCGGAGCGGTAGTGGATGGTTTTCAGCACGCCGACGGGCTCCGCCTTGCTCTGCCAGCGCACAAAGCGCAAGAACAGGCGGTTGGCCCAACGACTGCCGCGATCGACGACGGCGAGTCTCATGCGCGCTCCTGTTCGGCCAGCAGGGCCAGCACTTTGTCCAGGCGGTCGCGACCCGCGCCGGTGGCCGCGGCGACGGTCAATTCAAAAATCTGGTCTTCGCTGTAGCTTGACCGCAATGCGTCAACCTGTTCATCCGTCGTCCGCAGCGCGTCGACGTGCACCTGATGCACGTATGCCCCGGTAGCCCCCGCGAGCCCGCGGTCATCGGCTGCTTGCTGGCGGAGCAGCGCGGGCGTCGCGCCGGGCCCGATGAGCACGCGCTCGAGCAGCGTCTGCCATTTCTGGCGGTGGGGATTGGCGGGCATTGCAGGCTCCAGCGAGGGCAAGTCGGGCGTGGACAGTCAAAGATTCTGCTGGCGGTGCGCACAAGTTGCAAGCGGATTCACCGCCCGCGGCTGGCGTGGAGCGCGCTCAACGCGCCGACTGGCAGTTGCCCCGGCCCGGAAACGGCGCCGCGACAAAACGCCGACATCGACAACGCTTGCTGTACGCACTTGCAACATGACCATGACAATTGGACAATGCCTGCCGCGCCACTGAGGCGGAGGGTTCCCCGTGCAGCAACAGCCTGAATCACCGCTTGTCGAGCGGCTGAATCGCATCTGGCAGCGGCTCGTCGCCAAGGCGTGGTTTCGCGTCGTGCTCGTGACGCTGACCGGCGTCTTCCTGTCGTATTCCTACAAGACCGTCAACGAGTCGTTCTCGCCGCGCTACGACTTCACCCTGCCGATCGACGCCCAGATTCCGTTCCTGCCCTGGAGCGGCATCATCTATTGGAGCTACTACGGGCTGTTCGTCGGCGGCGCGTTTGTCATGCGCACGACGCTGTTCACGCGCGCGTGGGTCGGCGTGCTGGTGTGCAACCTTGTCGCGTACGTCACGTATTTCTTCTTCTGCGCCCACGTGCCGCACCCGGACATCACCTACGTGCAGCCGGGCTGGCTGAACGACACCTATCGCGGCTTCTACATGCTGGACGGCCCGGGCAACACGCTGCCGAGCCTGCACTGCGCGCTTTCCGGCCTGCTGGGCTGGAACATCCGCAAGCACAGCAAGCTGTGGCTGGCGTGGGCGCTGCTGATTTCCCTGTCGACGCTGACGACGAAGGAACACGTGTTCCTCGATCTGGTGGCCGGCTGGCTGCTGGCGGCGATTGTCCAGCGGACGATTGTGCGGCCGGAGTTGGACGAGCCCGATGAGCCGGCGGAAGACCGGACGCTTGGCCAGGAATTCGACGCGGCGACGATCTGATCGCGGGCGGAGTGTATCGAGCCCGGTCCGGCCGCTTCGGTCGGCCGTTCCCTACTTCAAGTTGAACTGCAGCTCCGTCGTGCCAATCTGCACGCGGTCGCCGTCCTTCATGAACACCTTGTGAATCCGCTGACCGTTGACGAGCACGCCGTTGGTCGAGTTCATGTCCGCCACTTCATAGCGCATCTGGTCGATCTTGATGGCAGCATGGCGGCGGGACACGGAACCGTCGGCGATCACAATCGTGTTGCCCTTCATGGAGCCAATCGTCGTCACGTCGTCGATCAGCGGGAACGTCTCGCCCGCCAGCGGTCCTGCCAGCACGACGAGCTTGCCGCGGGCCGGACCGTCATACGCTTGACGCGTCTCCACCTGCGCGGGCGCCGCCTTCTTGCGCCGCACCAGGAACACGATGAACGCCACCAGCAGCCCCACGCCCAGCAGGCCGCCCAGCACCATCCCGGCAATCTTCAGGTACTTGACCCAGTTCAGGCTCGGCAGCGGCAGGCGCACGTCGTTGAACGTCGCCTCCGCCTCCGCGCCGTCCTTCATCTTGACCTTCACGCCGATGTTGTAGTTCGCCTCATCCTTGCCCTTCACCGGGTCGCCCCAATCCGGCAGCTCCGTCCACTTCGCCTTGATGATGTATTGCTTCTTGATCCGCGTCGCGATCGCATCAAACACCGACGGAATCTGCCCCAGGCCATCCTTGTTCGCCACGTACGTGTACGCGCCGCCCGACACGTTGGCGATGTCCTGCAGCAGCGTCAGGTACTGCTCGTCGTCCGGCGAATAGCCAATCGCGAAGATGCGGATCCCGTTCTCCTCAATCTTCTCCTCGACCATCTTCTTGAGCTTCGGCTGCAGCTTGTCCTTGCGCGTCTCGCGGTCCTTCGCGTCCGTCATGATGACGAGGAAGCGCCGGTGCGCCGTCGCCAGCTTCGTGTTGGACGCGAGGTTGTCGTTGAAGAAGTCCAGCGCCTTCTTCACCGCGCTCTGGAATTCCGGCAGCAGGCTGCGTTCCCGCGCCGCTTGCCCCTGGTTGTTCTCCGGATTCAGGTCCGCCGCGGGCACGTTGTAGTTCAGCACCGCCTCTTTGGCCTGGGTGAAATCCGACGCGAACGAGTACACGACCTCGTGCGGCACCGACTCGCGGTACACAACAACCGCGACCATGTCGTTGCCCTTGAGCCGCTGCACAAACTGCGCCGCACCTTCCTTGGCCTGCTGGAACGTCCCGTGCTCTTCGCCCGCGCCCTGGATCTGATAGCCGCGCGACGCGTTGAGCAGGATGACCACCGCCACCGGCTCCTGCGCCTGCTCCGCCGTCTGGATCTCGATGTCCGTCAGCTTGATCGGCTTGCCGTTGGCGAGAATCTCGATGTCGCCCGCCGTCAAGCTCGGCACCGGCGTGCCTTTGCTGTCCAGCACGTCCACGTGCAGCCGGATGAAGCTCTCCTTCGCCTCGACTTCCACGCGGTCCAGCGCGACGCGACTGTCCGCGGCATAGGCCGGCGGCGCCAAAGACAGCAGCGCGAACGCCGCGACCATGCGGGCAAAGCCGTTGCGAAACAGGGCCATCGACTACCTCCGGGAAAGCTGGCCTTACTCGAGCGCCTTGAACTTCAGCTCGGTGCGGCCCACGCGAATCGTATCGTTGTCGATCATGTCTTCTTTGGACACGCGCGTATCGTTCAGGAACGTGCCGTTGGTCGAATCGAGGTCCACCAGCGTAAACGTGCCATTTTCATAGCGAATCACGCACTGCTTGGACGAGAGATACGGGTCGGTCAGGACCACGTCGCAATCGGCAGCAGTGCCAATCGTGTTCTTGCCATCGACCAGGCGGAAATCGCGGCCCATGAGCTCGCCCGTGCGCACGACCACCCAGCCGACACACGGCTGGAAAGTCCCGCGGTTGAGCTGGCTGACGTCGATCGCCATCGTGCGATCCTGCTCGGCGTAGCCCTGCGCTGCCTGCTCTGGTTCGGGCTTCTTGCGGCTGAACCAACCCACGTCGCCCTCCTTCTTCGGATCCACTTTCTTCATGCCGTCCGTCTTGACGGCGCCCTTGGCGGCCTTGACCGGCGCGTCCACGGCAGCATTGAACTTTTTGGCGGCTTCCGTCTTGGCCTTGGCGATCGCGCCCATCTTCTTGGCGTTGGCCGTGTTCACAACGCCATCAATGCGCTGCTGGCCAAGGTTCCGGAAGAAGTCGACAATCAAGTTGGCGATCAAGACCCTGCCCTCCGCGCGACCAGCGCCGCGCGTATTCGGCGCTGAGAATGGCACCGGATGCCGTTCGTGGCAAGTTGGCGACTACCCGCGCCGCGCCGGTTGGTACGCCCACATTTTGAACACGTTCAAGTCGCGATCCGCCGTCACCGGCTTCCACTTGAACCGCATCGCGACCTCGCGCACGTGCTCCGCCGGGACCACGTACACCCAGTTGCGCCAGCGGAACTTGCGGTCGCTGCCCGCACACACGGCGTTCTTCAAGCGGCGGTCGTTGCCTTCCACTTCCGCTTCCCAGTCGCCGTGCACGTAATCCGTGCGCCAGATGAGGTACACGTCCTTGCCCGGCTCGATGTTGCGCATCTCAAACTCAAGCTGCCCGCCCTCAAACGCCACGCCCGCGTCTTCCACGACCGTGCCGTCCGGATACTTCAGCTTCTGCCGCGTCCGGTACTTGTCGCGCTCGCCGGTCACTTTCCACGCGTGGCCGCGCTCGCTCTCGGCGTCCAGCGGGTCCAGCGTGTCGATCAGCACCAAGTCCAGGCCCTCGATGCTCAGCTGGTCGGTAAACGCCGTCGACCGCACCTTGATGCTCTCAATCACCGCGTTGGTGTCCGCCGACCGCTCCGCCACCTTCGGCGCATTGTCCAGGTTCTTGGCAAACAGCGCGCTCATGAACTTCAGGCACTCGTTCTGGTAGCTCAGCAGCTCGCCCAGGAACTCCGGCGTGAACACGCGCTCGTCAAACCGCTTCACCGCGATTTCCACGTGCTTCTTGTAGTTGGCAAAATCGCGCTGGCTTGAAATCGCCGGCTGGTTCGCCTCGATGCTCTCCACCAGCGTCGTTTGGTGGCTCAGCACGATCATCTGCAGGTCAAAAACGTTGCGCAAATCCACCGCTTGCGTGTGCAGCAGCATCTCCAGCGTGATGAAGCTGTGCAGCACGTCCGCCGCCGGCAGGATCTGCAGCTGGTGGAACAGGTACGCGTAGATCTGCTTGGACTTGCGGATCGTCTCCATGAACGACCACAGCTGCTGCGGACTCAGGAAACTGCCCGCGATGCCCGCTGTCGGCGCAAACCGCGTGTCGATTTCATCGGCGCCCGGCGCGAGCTGTGACTTCGCCACGGTAATCCGCCGCACGTCCTTGCTCAACGCGATGCGACACAGTTCAACTTCCGTCGCGATATCCGGCTCCGCCACCGTCCACTCCACTTTGGCCGTCTCGCTCACGCGGCGATGGCCCTTGAAGTCGAGGTTCTCCTTGTAGCTGATAAAGTCCGTCAACTCCTCGATATACCGCGCCACCAGGTAGACCGTCGTCGGCAGCTTGAAGTCCACCGGGTTGAGCTGCTTGATCTCCGGCTCCCACAGGAACACGTCATTGCCCTGCCCGTCCACCGCGTAGCCCGACTGCACTTCCACCGCCAGCTCGCCGCGACCGCGACCTGACACGCGAAAGCCGCCGAGCGCGTGCGGCACGATGCCCGGACCGTGCAGCATCCGGTTGTGCAACTTGCGCTTCTCCACGTGGTAGCGCTCGCCCTGATTCCAGTCGGTCTCCGACGTGCGAAAGCCGCGGAAAAAGTTCAGGCGCTTGAAGTTCTTGTCAGTAATCTCGGCCATCACATCCTCGCAGGGAACGTCAGGTTAGCTTTCAGGATCCAGCGCATCGTCGCCAATCGTCAGGAACGGCGTGGCGTCAGTGACGGAATCGGCTTGGGCAAAAGTCAGGTAATACATCGTGTGCGCCGGCTTCTCCGCCAGAATCACCCGGTGGATGCGCACGATTTGCTCGTTGGTGAAGTGGTGATCCGGCATCGGCAGGTGCACCACAAAACAGTGCGCCAGGTTCAGCGGCGGCAGGATCGTGGACGACACGCCGATCTCTGACGCCACACCCACGCGAAACGGCTCAAACGGCCACACGTTCTCGCGGATCTCCGCGTCGTAGCCCAGGTACATCCGCAGCAGCGTTGCCAGCGATTGCCGGGTCCCACGCTGGTTGTACAAGGACGGCGCGACGCGCAGCCACTGGCGCTTCTGCGTCTCCGTCCAATCGGTCTCCAGGTGCAGCGCGAGCCAGGACGCCAGCCACGGCAGGTACTGCGCATCGGTTTCCAGCGGCTTGAGCAGCGTCGGAACGCGGTCGATCGTGTCCGCCGTGCGATCGTGGATCTGCTGGAACATCCAGAGGAACTGCTGGAGCAGCGCGTTTTCCTCATTGGCCATCGAGTAGAGCTGCGGCAGGAAGCGGCTCCAGCTCTGGCGCGCCACTTGCAGCTCAATCGCCGCCGCGCTGTCGACCAACTGCCCGCGCATCGGCGTCTGCGCGACGACCTGGAAGTCCTCGGCGTAAGCTTCCACGTAGCGGACCTGGACGTTCGGCGCGCCATCCGCAGCGGCAAAGCCCGCTTGGGCGATGACAATCTCCGCGTCGCGCAGGCGCATGCCGGTCAGCTCCGGCACAATCACCTTGCGGCTGCGCCGTTCTGCCTGTCGCGCGCCGCCGCGCATGTTCGCCGAATCCACCATCCGCTCGCTCTCTCCTTAGACGATCCGCTCGTGTGATTTCTCGACCACGTCCACGCGCACGCAGTGCACAAGCTGACCCGGCGCGACCTTGAATTGCTCCACTTCCAGCTTGGACGCCTCGTCCAGCAAGCGCACGCGGTCGACAAAATCGACGCCCGGCACGTCCTCAATCACGTGGTACAGGTCCACGCGGAACACCGGTCGGCCAAATGGCCAGCCTTTGCCGTCGCGCCCGCCCTTGAGCGGATGCAGGAACCACCGCACGCGCCGCTGGATCTCGCGCTTGACGCGCTCCGCGCCCGCCGACTGCAGCACGATGATGTCCACTTGCACCGAGAGCTCCTGGAACGTCGGGCGGCGCACGTTGAGCACCGTCGAGAGCAGCTTGCGATCGGCCAGGTGATTGCGCACGCGCCGCAGCAATTCCGTCGACGGAATCGGCTTCTCCAGAAAATCCGGATGATTCTCGGCAATCTTCGGCACGACGACGACCGTGACTTCCCCCTCGCGCTCGGGCGACGGCAGCGCACACACGCGCGCGACCGAGTTGGACGCCTCCAGCGCCAGCCACTCAAAGTCCTCCGCCGTCACCGCGCGACCGCGCGCCTTCAGGCTATGCGGACCGCGGCGCTTCGCCTGCTCAACGGTCTCCAGGTTGCAGCCGCCCGACGCCGCATGCAGATTGCGCACCTTCTCCACGTACGGCACGGCCTGCAACAGCACGGTCAGGCTATCGGCCGGCACGTTGCCTTCCTCGCCGCCGCCGACCTGATAGCGTTTGCACAGGATGTTGCGGTCGCCCTTGGGCGGGACGAGGCCGTGGATGCCGTCGCCAAAGCGGATCTCGTTGGTGACAATGTCCTTGACGTAATGCCGCGCAGTCGCTACCGATTCGTACAAGCTGTCGACCTGCTTCCAGCGCACCAGCACGCCATCGGGCTGGCCATCGTCTTCGACTGCGGCATCGCCAAACGTCGCCTTCAGCGCCTCGAACTCCGGACCGCTCGGGCGCTCGCGCTCGCGCACCCAGATTTCCTCGCCCGGCAGCACAGGGCCGCGGACAAAGCGGAAAGACTGATTGGGCGTGCCGGTGGACGAGCCGAGCGCCGCCTCGCTGTACGTCGTCAAATTGGACGCGGTCGCCGCATTCAGCACCACGTCGCGCAGCAGCGGCAGCTCGTCGTAGCCGCCAAATTCCAGCCGCGCCCGGAGCCAGTACAGGTTCTCGCCGTAGCGCTTGTTGGCCCGATGGTCCTTGGGACCGACGAACTCCACGAAACCGGATTGGGCAAAGCCCCACGTCTGGTCGCGCACGTTGAGCGCCGCCCACTCGCGGCCATTCCAGAATTCCCAGGCGATGAGCTGCTCCGCGTTGGACTGCGCCAGATGCCGCGCCGTCGCGCCCGGACCCGCACGCAAACTGCGGCCATTGCCCTCGCCTTCCGCCAAATCCATCCACATCAGGTGGCGTTCGTTGGGAAACGGGTCGCGGAAACCGAGGTACAGCGTCGGACTCTCCTCGCTCACCGGCGTGAAGGCGATGAACGGCTTGAGCGGTTCGGCGGCCTGTGCCGTCAGGTCGGTGTACACAAAATCGTTGTACGCCACCACTTTGTCGAATGCATGCTCCTGTTCGGCAAACCGCAGGGACAGGCTCTTCAAGGTCGGCGGACGCAGCGGCCGCGGGTTCTTCCAAATCCAGCGGTCGTTTTCCAGCTCATACGTGCCGCGCAAGCCGTAATCGCCGCGTTCAATGCGGGCGCGAATCCACGGGCCCTCCTTGCCGCCAAAATCGAGCGCGCGCAGGTCCTTGGGCCGGCGGAACGCGATCGGCCCCGAGTTCGTCAGGCAGCGCGTCTCATCGCGGAAGTCCAAACCCGCGTCTTCCTCGTCAAATTCGCCGACGCCAGATTTGCCGAGCAACTTCCAGCGCTTGCCATTCCAGTATTCCCACGCGACAACAAGCTCCTTGCTGGCTTGCGGCGCCTCCACGAGGCTCGGATCGGCCAACTCCACGTCAATGCGCACTTCCGCATCGACGTGCCCCAGCACGCGGTCGCACAGGATGTACAGGGCAAAATCCTGCGCCGGTTCCTTGCCAAACGGCTGCACATGGCGGTCCAGATCCAGCCGAAACAGCGTCCCGCTATCCAGCACGGAATACGCCAGCTCCGCCTGTTCGCCCTCGCCCGTCAGCTCCAGGCGCATCCGCACGATGTCGCACGCCGTCTGCGCCGCGCTCACCGGCACTTCAGACAGCTTCCCGCGCAGCCACAGCCCTTCCACATCGTTCACCGTCGTCACGCCCGGCGGCACGACCGGACCAATCAGCGCGATCTGGTCGGCATCCGTGTCAATCGACGGCTGCTGCAGTTCACGCCAGCGTTCGCCGTCAAAATACTCCCACTCCAGCATCCGGCAGAGCGGCGTCTGGGCATCCGCGGGCGTCGTCGTCCGCAAGGTCAGGATCGACGCCTCGTTGAACGCCGCCAGCCGCGCATCCGAAACGTAGAGGTAGCGCTCCAGCGACCGCACGCCCGCCCAAATCGGCACGCCCGCCGGTTGCCCCAGGACGCCATCGCGCTTGCGCCCAAGCAGCGCCGTGTTGTCGGCAAACGTGTCGTGATGTTGGCTCAGGCACTTGAGCAGCTGGTTATTCGTTACAACGATCTCGTGCTCGGTCTCAAACGTCACCGAACTGCCGTCCTGCCCCGGCTTGGTCGCCACACGCGTGCCCGCGGGCACAACGACGCGATCCGCCTTGGGGTGAATGGCAAACTGGAGCACCGTGCGCGCCGGCTGCGGCGGCGTCAGCGTGACGCCCATCAGCTCCAGGAACGCGAGGTAGTTCTTCTCCGGCACGCGGTTGAGCCGGTACAGCGTCATCTCCGTCATCCACGCGAACAGCTCGATGAGCGCGATGCCCGGATCCGACGGATTGTGGTTGGTCCACTCCGGGCAATACTGCGGAATCAGGCGGATCGCTTCCTGGACGATGTCGTCAAAGCTGCGGTCGTCGAGATTGGGACTCGGGATCATGCGAACTCCAGCCTGCTACAGGTCTTGCTCTCGGCGCAGGTAGAAGGGATACACGAGGTTGCGGTCTTCGTTCGTCGCGATAATCTTGTAGCGAATCGAGACGTTGAGCTGCGAAGCGCGCGTGTCGTCCGGGGCGGCATTGACCTCGACGTCGCGGATCCGCGGCTCCCATTTTTCCAGCGCTTCGCGGACGTAGAACGCCACGAAGCCGGCGGTCGTCGGCGAATTCGGGTGGAAGACGTAGTCGTGGATCCGGCAGCCAAACAGCGGCCGCATGACGCGCTCACCAATCGCCGTGCCGAGGATGGAGCGGATGCCCTGGTCGATGTTATCGGCCCCGTCAGCCATGGCCATGCCGCCAAACGCGTTGATGCGCAGGGGAAAAGCGATGCCTTTGCCGAGGAAGCTGCGCGCCATGTCAACCCAACCAGCCTTCAAAATCGAGGCGGCAACTGGCGCACCGAACGGTGATTTTGCCGTCGACCTCGGCGCAATCCAGGTCGGCGTTTTCGCACACCGGGCAGCGATGCCCGTCCAGATGGCCGGAAGCGACCTGCGTGAGCACATCGCCGAGCATCATGAGTAGTTCTTCGGGGTCGAGATCGCTCGGTTGCACGCGCACCTCCGCTCTTCAGCGCGAGCATGGCCGCCGCCCGCGTATGCTGTCAACGCGCGCAACGCCGGGTTGGGGAGGCCAGCAGCAACGCGCCGCCCTTGGCGCCTCTGCGAGAGCAGATATCCAACGTCATTTCAAGTCGTTGACGACCGCGACTGCGAAGCGAACTTGGCAACATTTCCGCCCGCGGCAACTCCTCGGGGCGATCGCCATTCCTGACCAATCGGTCAGTCGCCTTTGACGTTGCGGGAGACGCTGATTGTCGTGCGATAGCCTTCACTCGGCCGGTAGACATGCGTGGCGGCGGTGATGAGGTAAACCCCCGTGTACGCCTTGCCAAATCCGACGAGTTCAACCGTCTTCCCGGGCAGCAACTTCGGGTTGCCCTGCACGGTCAATTCGCCCGTCAGCAAGTCCATGCTGAACTGATCGAACAGCGCTTGCGCCAAAGCCAGCGCTTCTTCCTTGGAGTTGACCGGTTGGTCAACAACCACGTACTTGCGCCCCGACGAAGCGTTGCCGTACAGCGCCTTGCCGGCCGTCTTGGCACCCGCTTCACCGGAAAAAGCGTACGTGGACGTCGTCACGCTCGCCACGATGTTCTTCTTGGTCTTGAAGTCCCAGCTCCGCACTTCCACCGCGGCGTATTGCTGCACCGTCGACAGTCGCAGCTGCGCCGCCAGGACCAGCCCGCCCGTCTTGTCCCCCTGCTGCGGCCGTTCCCAGGACAGCTTGGCCACCGGCGTCGCCTTCGCGTCCGGCTTGATGAACTGCACGTCCTTCTTGCCGGTCGGATCCGCCTTGAACTCGATGCTCGCGCCGATCGCCCGCAGGAACTCGAAATCACTGACGTTCAGCTGCGGAATGTAGTCGTGCTTCACGGTCGTCGAGGACAGCTTGCCCGCAGACAGCGAATCCGACGCGCCGCCCTGCTGCGACTTGGAGTCGTTGATGACCTGCTTGACCGTCGAAGTCGGCGTCTGCGTCGCCTGCAGGCCATCGCCCCAGGTCTTGGACCGCTGCCCGCGCGTCAACCGGTGCAGCTTGTGATACCCGGAAATCGTCGTCCGGTAGCCAAGATCCGAGTCAAAACTCGGCTCGATGTAGGCGATTTCGCCCACGCACAGCTCCACCGCGTCGCCCGTCAGCCCCATGGCGATCGACACTTCCGCGCCCGGCTTGAACGCGTCGAGCAGCGCGAACTTGGCGAACTTCTTCATGTTGAATTCGACCGTGAACATGTCCGGATTGTCCAGACGCAGGTCGATGTGCGCGCCCAGGATGGCCGTGCCATTGCGCAAATCAAAGGTCTCGCCGTTGTCCGCCTTGAGCGAATACGAACCGTCGATCTTGATCAGCAGTTGCGGTGCGTGGCGATCGGGCATGGGCGGCTCCTGAGCCGTGAGGGGACGGAAAGGCTCGAATTACTTGAGAATCGGCGGAATCAGCAGGCGCCGCCCGGGCATCAAGCTCAGCGGGTCGTCGATGCCATTGGCTTCCGCGATGCGCCGCCACTGCGCCGGGTCGTCATACTCCGCTGCCGCCAGCCCCTGCAGCGTATCGCCGCGCTGGAGCAAGCGCACATGCGCGGTATCCGGACTCTTGAGCTGCGTCTGCTGCTGCGGCACTTCCTTCAGCGTAATCGTGCAGCTCGCGCGAACCGGCGTCGCGTCCGGCAGGAACATCGTGTAGGTGACGGAGAAATCCGCGAGCTGCCAGACGTAGGTCGGCGTCTGGTTGGCCTTGGAGCCAAAATTCGCGCCCCACATGAACACGACGTACGGCGGCCGATGCAGGTGCTCGTCAACGTGCGCCATCTTCTCCAGCGTCGCGATGTACGCCGTGTACACGCTGATGCCGATCTCGTAGGTGTCAAACCACACGGTCCCAAACTTCAACGTCGCCGGTCCGCCGGTTACGTGCTGTTGATCCGGGGAATTGGCGTTCGCCGTCTTCTGCGCCACGGGCACAGCCGACTTTGTCATGGTCATCTCAGTCGGATTGAACTGAAACGCCAGCGCGTCAAAGCCCTCCACTTTGTCGTGGAAGCCCAAGACGGCGCGAACGAGCTGTCCCGTCGGATTGCCACTAGCCATACTGCCCCCTGCGTTCCCGTTCGCGTTGCATCCTCAAGAGCACCGAGCGCGCGATCTTGGCCGCGAGCGCATCGACGTCCTGTGCGTCATGACCTTGCGACGCATCGCCGTGGCCTTCGTGCGCCTCGCCACCGTCGCCATGGCCATTGCCCTGGAGCGACGTCGCCGAAGTACCCTGGCTCGGACCATAGCCGCTCGTCACGATGTGCTCGGATTGCGGTTTGGCCGCAGCGGCGGTCACCACCGCGTGTGCAGCCGGTGCCACGAGCGGCAGCATGTTGCCGGTCGGGGAATCCGTCACTGACAGCACGCGCGCCATCGCGCTCGCCTGCGTCGCGCGCCCGGACGCTGTCGGACCCGCCGTGCGCGCCGTCGCTTGCGCCTGACGCGCCGCCGCGCCACCCGCTTCAATGAGCGTTGCCTGCGGTGAATTGCCGTATGTCGACCCGCCGGCCATCGCCTGCTGGTAGCTGTAGTTGGCCGGCATGTTGCGCGGACTGACGCCGCCCGCTTCGGCAAACCCATCGCCGCCAGCCATGTCTTGCTGCACGAATTCGCCCGCGCCTGCATCGCGTGAAAAGCCGGCGACCGCGGCGGCGTGACCGCGAATCGGCGCGCCATCGCGACGCGCGGCAACCCAACCGGCCAGCGCATCCGCGCCGCGCAAGGCGCCGGGCGTCACCGCTGTTTCGCCAAAGAATCCGGTAGCGTCGCCGGCGGTAAGGCCAAGCAGCTCACCGCCACCCAGGGCAGCGGCGCCGTAGCCGACTTGATTTGCGGCTGGAGCGCGCCGCGCGGACCAGGATGCGGCGCCCGACGGCCGCGCGTTGGACGCCCGTGCGGTCAACGGCGCATTCAGGGACGATTCGGCCGCGCGCACCCGCGACAGCAGGCCACGACCGCGACCGAGACCGACGGGCGAAAACTTGTGCATCTGCGCCGACGGCCAAGCAGGCGCCTGCGGCTGAGCCCGCGCAGCGGCAACGCGCGGGGCAGCGCCAATTCCAGGAGATTCCGCAGATTCAGCAGCGGCAACCGGCTCGGCAGCGGGCGCGAGCAGCGTCTGTTCTGCCGCCGCGACCTGCATCGCGCGCTCTGACGCCTGACCGAGCAGCGCATCCGCCGCGCCAGGTCCCGCCATGAGCGCTTCCAGGGCCGCCATGCCGCGCAGGACAGGCTCAGCCGCGGGCTCCGCGCGACGCGCACCAGCCGGAGCCGCCGCACGACGCCCCGCACCGACAGCCGTCTGGGCCGCAGGTCCCGCCAATGCCAGCATTTCGCGGGCCACTTCACTGCCCGGACGACGGGCGGCCAGGGCAACAGCCGGGCGACCAAAGAAGCGCGCGAGGTAGGCTCCGGCGATGGAAGTATCAGCCGACGATGCCGCACGTTCGCCAAAGACCGCCAGCGCGGCGCGCAAGGCAGCCGGGACGAGCGCCGCCGAAGCTCCCGCCGCGAGGACGCGCGCACGTGCGGACGCGGGTGCGGTTTGGTCAGGCCCGATTCCCGCCGTGGTTGCGGCCTCGGCCGTCTCGCCGGGTTGCAGCCACGCCAATTCGCCTTCCGGCGCAGCGGAGCGAGGCGTGGCGCGCGACGACCGCGGCTGCCGGGCAGCCGGATCCAGCCATGCACTCAACGCGTCCGATCGACCCAGCGGACGGGCGGTCAGGACTTCCGGCATTTCAGCGGTCAGCGCGGCATGGCCAAGCGCCGTCTTCCCGGGCGCGGTCCTGCCAAGGCCAACCGCTGCGCCGCGCGATAATTCCAGCACGCCACGGGCTGGACGCTCGGCAACCGCGGCTGCCCGGCCAGCCCAACGCTGCGCTTCCGCGACAACGGCAGTGATGGCGGCTGCTGCGGCCTTTGCCCACGGTCGGGCAACTCGCGCAGCGGGACGCGCCGCCGCGGCTGTACCGCCGGCAGCGGGAGACGTTGGACTTGCGGCTTCAGCCGGATTCCCAGCCAGATCCTCACCCAGCGCAACCGTCGCACGGTCCGCGCCGAGGTCGCGATACCCCTCAGGCGCCGTACGCCACGTCCGCAAAGCCGCGCCCGCCGCGGTCTTGTCGGCCAACGGTGCGAGCAAACCGCCGGAATGGCGTCGGACCAGCGCCTGCGTCAGCGCCTGCGCGCGCAAACCCACAGGCCCCGCGGCGGCAATGCGCGGTGCATGGGGCGACGACCGATCGGTCTCGCCCGTCAACCAGCGCGGCGTGCCCGCAGCATCCGGTGCCCGGAGCGCGCCAACAGCACCAGCCGGCTCGGCCGCATTCTCGTCGCCAGCCGGCGGCGCCAGCGCAACCAACGCATCAGCAGCGCCGCGCCATGCCCGCGGGGGCTGCGACGGGGCAGCGTCCGGCGCGCCCAGAGCGCGTGCGTGGCGGACAGTTCGACCTTGCGGTGTTGCCGCATCCGCCCAAACGCCCAGCGCGCGCTGCCAACCCGGGGCCATTGCGGCAACACGGGTCGCGGCAAAGTCCATGGGGGCCCGCGCAGCGAATGGAACCGCGCCATGTCCGGCAGCCGGGACGGCGAGGCGAGCGACCATGTGCGCCTGACGGTCCGCAGCAGCGGCTTGGGCAACGGCTGCGGTCAAGGCGCGCCGCGTGAACTGCGGCTTGGCAACGGCCGACGCCGTTGGCCGTGTTGGTCCCACCGCGCGCTCCGCTTGACCGACCGCCGGTGCCGAACGCGCCTCGCCGCTGCGCGTATCCGGGCCAGCGCGCACTGCCGCATCAACTTCGGCTGGTTCTGCGCCTGCGACGAGGAACGCGCGTTCAGCCGCCGCCTCATTGAGCCGCAATGCCCGTGACAATCCGGCGTGGGCGATCGGCGCCGCCAAGCCAACGCTGGAGTCATGACCCGTGCGCGCCGTCAGCGCGGCCTGCGCTTGGGCATCCAGACGGCGAGACGGTTGCCGCGCCGCAATGCGAAACCGCTCCAGGACGTCGGTCGACAGGCGCCCATGCGTCCCGATCGCGGCCGATCTGGCGATTTGCGTCCCGCCGATCGGTGCATCGGCTGCAGCAGCGAGGTCCGCGCGCCCCACTTGTCCGGGGCCAACTGACCCCAGCTCAGCGCCTGCGCGCCCCACGTCGTCCGTCGCAAGCGCGCTGCGGACTTCACGCAGCAGGCGCCGCACTTGCCGTTGCAACGCCGCCTTGCCGACCACCGTTGCTGGTTGCGCCCGCTTGCCCGCAACTTTCTGCGCCGACGCACGCATCCCGGTCGTCTCGACGATCGCCGCGCCATCCACATCCAGCGCGTGGTGCTCGTCTTCCTCCAGCACGATTTGCACGATATCCGCCAGCTCGTCGAGCCGCAGCATCCGCGCGTCCATGCCCAGGCGCGCGCACAAAGCCGGCGTCTCGGCCATCGCCGTCGCCATCGCCATCGCCTGCGCAGAAAAGCCGCCGAAGGCCTCGTTCAGCCCGGGCAGCTGCGCCATCATGCGCTCCGCCTTGCCGAGCGAGCCCAGAAAATCCCGCGACTTCAGCAAATTGTCCGCAGGCGCCAAGCGCGCCAACACCTCATGGTGCAGCGTCAGTACGACATCCTGTGGACGTTCGTTTGCCACGCGTGTCAGCCCTTGGGCGTGTAGGTGAAGCTGTCGTAAACCATGCGGATTTGCTCAAATCCGACCTGACCTGACATGGAGTTGAGCGCCGGCCCCTCGTACTCGACGACGGCGGCATACGACAGGTCATACCGGCCGATTTCTTCGTAATTACGGCTCAGTACCGTGATTGTCACGTTCTTGCGGATGATCGTCCCGACCGGGTCGAGCACGCCGCGCAACAGGTCGATGAACTCGCCCGTCGCCGCGAACCAACCGCGTTTGAGCGTCAGCAGCTCGAACTTGCCCGGCTTGATCAGGCCGCGGACAAACGCGTTGTTGCCGCCCTCCGGCATCGGCTGGACTTCCGCTTTCCACGACAATCCGCTGACTTCCGTGAACATCCCGTAGCTGACGCCGCCGATTTGGATGTCAAAAGCGTAGGCGATGTCCGGGTCGCCCTGACGCTTGGTCGCGTGGCCGGTGTGCTTGTCCTTGATGCCGCCCATCGCGCTGAGCTTGGCCTTGACCGCCATCCCGACCGTCGCAGCGGTCGAGGTTTCCGCGCCAAATGTCAGCGCCTTGTCGAGGGCATCGCCAATGTCTCCGCTGGCTTGGGCGACCGCATGTTTGGCCGCCGCGAGACCCGGAATCGCCATCGCCGGGAACGCGAGGTGCGCATCGGGCTCCGCAGTCACAATCTCAGCCGCAACGGCGGGCAACACCGAGCCCACGCGGCCAGAACGCGCTGTTTCTGCAGGCAGAAACTTCGCCCCCTGGGCACGCGCGGACGTCAGCGTCGGCTCCTTGCGAGTCGCCATCGATTTGCGGTTTGCCATGTCCGTTCGCTCCGCGCTGTCAGTTTCGTTGCGCTGGTCCGGCGCGCGTCACGCCGTTCGTGCGCAAGCCTGTCGATGCACGTAGCGTGCCAACTTGGCGTTCAAGCGCCGTCTTCCCGCGACAGCACGTCGACATCCTGCGTCAGGCGAATCGTCACGAACTCGGCTGGCCGCAGCGGCGCCAGACCAATTTCCAGGACGATCTGCCCCGCTTCACGCGTTTCCTGCGTATTGTTGCGGTCATCGCAGAGCACAAAGAACGCCTCGTCCATCGTCGCGCCGCGGAACCAGCCTTTGCGCCACAGCCCTTCCAGCAGCACGCGCACGTCGCGCTCGATCGTCGCCCACAGCTCGGGCGCATTCGGCTCAAAAACCACCCATTGCAGCCCGGCGTTGATGGTCCGCGCCAACGTGGAAACCGTGCGGCGCACGTTCAGGTAGCGGTTCTGCGGGTCCGTGGACGTCGTGCGCGCGCCCCAGACGCGAATGCCGCGCTGGGCGAACACCTGCAGCCCGTTGACGCCGTCGTTGTTCAGCGCGGTCAGGTCATGGGGCTGGAGAAACAGCGCGAGGTCGACGACGCCGTTCAGCACCTCATTGGCCGGCGCGCGGTACACGCCCTCCGCCAAATCGCAGCGCGCGACGACGCCGGCGACGTGGCCCGATGGCGGGATCGCCGGACCGCCGGTCGAAGGCACCACCCACGGGTAGTAGAACGCCGCGAAACTGCTGTCGAACAGCCGCCGCCACTGCTGCGCGCCCACCGGCGTCGTGTCCGGCGGCAGGTCGAGGAGCGCCACGCGATCGCGTCGCAACTCACACTGCGCAACGACCGCCTGCTGCACGATCTCCATGTCCTTGGCCGACTTGAAGCCTGCGGAATTCTTTAGGCACCACGGCAGATCCGGCAGCACGAGCATGTCGATCTCGTCTGAATCCGCGATCGCCGCGAGGCCAAAGCGGCTGCCTGGCCCCAGATCCGCGCCGATGAAGTCCTCGGCGACGACTGTGAACAGGCCGTCCGTGCCGCCCTCCAGGCGCAAATCGGTGATCTCGGCGGGAAAGCAGTCCGGCAACAGCGTCGGCGGGTCCAGGCTCGTGACGGTAATCATGCGCGACGCACCGTTGACGACGCGCTCGACGAACTGCGGCGACTGGCGCGAGAGGTTGACGCCGCGGAACACCTCGCGCGTGCGGTGCGTCTCGACGATGAGGTCAAAACCGACCGGATCAATGAGCGTCGGCGCGGCGGAGCGGAATTCGCGGTCGAGCGGTTCCCGTTCCGTCCAGGACAGCACGCGGCCGTCCACGCTGCTGATGACGCGATACGCCGCGGCTTCCTCGTCGTGGATCCGCACCAGCGTGCCGCGCGAGACGCCGTGCGTGCTTTTCACCGTGACGGCGGACTCGCCGACGTGGGCGTCCACGCTGATGAACGTCTGCACCGGCGATTGGGACGCCCGCACCGACACGCGCACCTGATTGGCCCACATGCCTTCCGACGCTGCGGAAACGAGCAGCGTGTTCTGCTTGTCGGCGTCGCGGAGCCGCGCGGTCGCCTTGGTGGCAATCTCGCCGCGCGCCCGCTCAAAAAGATGGGCGATCCGAACGACATAGCACTGCTGACCGCCGTTCAGGAAGAAGCCGTCGATCGCCGCGGCCAAGTAGCTGCCGACGTCCAACGTGCCGAAATGTTCGTAGAATTCTGCGACGCCGACGATGCGCACCGGTTCGCTCACCGGCCCGCGCTCGCACAGGCCAAAGAAGCACGGCACGCCGGTGTCGACCAAGCCCAGGCCGCGCGGCTGGTCGATGACCCGTTCGATGCGAACGCCTGGCGGACGAGGCATGACCATGCGCGAGGACTCCCGGCAACAACTGAACTACTTGCGGGACTTGTTGATTTCCTTGTTGATGTCGGAAATCTCCTTGACCCAAATCTGCCGTTCTTTGTGCTCCATAGCGAGCACCTCATCGAGCGACCAATGAAAGTGGTAACCGATGTACGCTACCTCCTGGTACAGGCGATCCAGGGGGTAGCTTACGATTCCCCCAGGTCACCTCCGGTATCGATCTCAAAATTGTGACCGCATTCCGGGCATTTGGCCTTGACCATCGAGGTGCCTTCCTCGTTGATCCGGCGGTAGAAATCCTGCAAGTACGCGAGGTCGGCTGAGAACAGCGACTCGATGACCGACGGGTTGATCGACTTCAGCGAGCCGAGCTGCTCGATCACGCGCGAGAGCAAAATGATGACGAGATACGCGCGGTTGTTCTGCACGCGGTAGTCCTGCAACGGCAGGATCTCATCCTTGGCCGTCGCCAGCCGCATGATGCCTTTCTTGTGCACGACGCCGTCTTTGTCGACGAAGCCGCGCGGGAGCGTGAACTCAAATTGGGTCGTAAACGACATGACATCCTCCAGAAGAAGCCGAGGGTAGGGAAACACAGACCGGCGTTTGCCGCAACGACCGCAGCGGCCGTCAGCGGGCGAGGCGCTGCAAGGCGCGAATCACATTGAAATAACGCTCCGGGAAGAACCGCGTCATCAAGCTCAGGATCTGCGCGTCCTTGCCGACGAGGATGCGCTCCCTGCCGCGCTCCAGCCCGCGCAGGATGATGGCAGCGGCCTGATCCGCGGAAGTCATGGCGATCTTGCTGAAGTCGCGCTCGATCTTGGCGCGATCGACGCGTCCGAGGTCGTCAGATGTAAAGCGCGCGTTGCGAACAATTGACGTTTGTATACCTCCGGGATGGACGCTCACCGCGCGCACGCCGGTCTTGTGCAAGTCGTGGCGCATCGCCTCGGTGTAGCCGCGCACGGCAAATTTTGCTGCGGAATAAGCGGAGTTTGCCGGCCACGCCATCAGCCCGTACAGGCTAGAAATGTTGACGATGGTGCCGGAATCGCGCGCGAGCATCGCCGGCAGGAACGCGTGCGTCCCGTGAACCACGCCCCAGAAATTGATGTTCATCAACCATTGCAGGTCATCGTAGGCGGTGTCCTGCACCCGCTGTAGCAACGCCAC
>CAINLT010000378.1 GCA_903850505.1 uncultured Myxococcales bacterium
CGCTGAACACGCGCTCGGCTACGCCGTCGCGACGTGCGGGTTTTTAATTGTCGCGGAGGGTGCGGGGTACTTGACGCGGGGGAGTTCAACATCGGGTTCCGCGGTGGTGTCCGCCGTGGTGGCGGGCGCGGGGCTACAGGCGATGCATAGGCATCCAGCCACAACGAGGATGAGCGCGCGTGGGTAGCTCATCGGCACACCCACGTGGCGTTGGGACGGCAAGCGCGGCGGGCGATGCGGATGGCGCGGTGGACAGGGTGCATGGCTCAAGCCTCGCGCGGATCGTAGCGGTGCGCAAGGGTTTGTGGCCGCGCGGGGGTTATTGGGTCACGACTACGGCCATGGTGGTGCTCGCGTGCGGCACGGGTGGATATTCCTCAAAGTGATCACCAGGCGGCACGAGGAGCCACGAGGACGCGGGAGTGCTGCCCGAATTGCTCATAGGAAGGAAGAACACGCCATTTGCGGAGCTGACGGGAAGGTATTCGACCACGTCACTGAACGCCCCGGGGAGCGCCGGCCCTGGCTGCCAGTTGCCGTCGGTGGACAGCCACGTACGAAACGCAAGCGGAGCCTGCCCCGGGCCAGCTTTCATGGACGGACACTCGGGCTGGTTCGCGCTCCACGCCTGCGACCACACCAACGTGGGGACTGGCACCTGGAAGCCCGTGAAGCTGACTCCCGCCGCAACCGACACGGAGCAAGGCTGTTGCGGCGAAAACGGTGTCCATGTCCCGTCCACAGGCGACCGCTTGTTGAAGCTCGTCCCGTGGCCAGTCGCAACAACCGTGTCGCCAAAAGGTGCCAGCAGGAAACCGATCGGCTGTCCCAGGGTGTTCAAGCCTGTACCTGGTATCGTGGATTGAAGCCCGGTCACAACGTCGAGAACGCCGCCGATGCTCAAAAACAATTTGGTGCCGACCATGGGCGCGCCACCCACGAACGTGGTGTTTTCGGTCAGACTGCCAACCGCGTGCCAGCTGGCGTCCGCGAGGTCGAGGCGCCAGATGGTGCCACAACCGCCGCCGAGCGCCGGTTTCGCCACCGATTCCTTTGGGCACGTCCACACAGGTCCCTGCCCGAAACTCGTGACGATGCACGGACTGAGGCACTTGTCCCCCGTGCACCCCGGGAGGTCGCTTGGACACTGACCCACGGGCACATCGACCCCGCCAGACCCACCTGCCTGATTGCCTCCGACCACGTAGAGATGATTCGCATCACCGCCGACCGCTCCGTTTGAGATCACATAGGGAAGCGGCGCCACGTTGGCATCCCACTGTTTGTCGTTGACCCGCAGGCGCGAGATGCCCGGGTGCACGACGTCCGGTGCGAGCAACTCGAAATTCCAACCGCCGAGGACGTAGAGCACCGGCTGCGGTGCACTGTTGAGGGAAATGGTGCCCTGCCCGCCGCTTGGAAGAACACACTTCGCAACGCACGTCCCGAACCCTTTCCGGAACGCACCGTTGGGCAAGGTTGGCACGCAGACCTCGGGCGGCCCAATAGACCACGTGCAATTCGAAGTCACGTCCTTGCCGTCGACAATCGCGGTGAACCACGTGGACAACGGCGCCGGTGTCAGGGACTTGGTGTCAGCGGTGACGATGACCACGGCTCCGGCACCGTCACTTGCATCGGGTTGTGCGTCGACGTCGGGCGGAACGTCTGGCGCTTCAACGTCGACAGCCAGCACATCAGCATGTGCCGTATCTTCGGCATCCATCTGGACGTCGACCGGTTCAACGTCAGGTTCCGTGGTGGTGTCCGCTGTCGTGGCGGGCGCGGGGCTACAGGCGATGCCAAGAAGCGCCACTGTCACCAGAATGAGCGTGCGTCGGGCGATCATCGGCACACCCACGTGGCGTTGGGACGGCAAGCGCGGCGGGCGATGCGGGTGGTGCGGTGGACAGGGTGCATGGCTCAAGCCTCGCGCGGATCGTGGCGGTGCGCAAGGGTTTGTGGCCGCGCGGGGGTTATTGGGTCACGACTACGGCCATGACCGTCCCGCCGTGGTCGACAGGCGGTGGCGGGAACTCCTCGAAGTGGTCGCCAGGCGAGGCGAGGAGCCAGGTGGATGGGGTCGGTGCGTTGGCGGTGGGCTTGTCCACCGGAACAAAGAACACGCCGCCAGGCCAACTGATGCGCTGCATCCACCCTTGAACCGGCAAAGTAGGTCCAGGTTTCCAGTCACCACCGGTCGAAAGCCATGTTCGGTAAGCGATGGGCGGAGTGATGTCCACGGTCGAACCTTTCGGGCAATCCGGGATGTTCGCGCCCCACAGGGCGGTCCAGACAAAAGTGGGCTTCGGCCCCTCAAAGCCACCCAGCTTGATGCCACCCGCGTTATCCGGACATGGGGCGGTTGGGGCGAACGGCTGCCACGCCGACTGTCCAGGCTTCCAGGAATAGAACGGAGCAGAGTAGCCCCCCGTCAGCAGTGTTCCACCCGCGGCGACAAGCCATTCCCCAACGACGGATGCACCATCAGCAGCCAACAGCTTGACGGGCATGGGGCCAATCAAGCCAGTGGTCATGTCCAGCACCATCCCGAGCGTGATGTAGAGATTGTTGCCGATCGTGGCGGTGAGTCCACCCCATGACTCGTTCTTGGCAAGCGCGCCGACAGCGTGCCAGCTGGCATCCGCGAGGTCGAGGCGCCAGATGGTGCCGCAGCCTGGCGTGCCCAACTCTGGTTTGGCGACGGATTCTTTGGGACACGCGATGCCGCCGGGTTTGATGCAGCCGTTCGGGCACTTCGCGCCTGTGCAACCAGGAATGTCGCTATCACATTTCAACGCTTGCTGTGTGGGCGAGAGGGTTTGCTGGCCGCCAGCCATAAACAGGTGCTCGCCATTCCCGCCAAGGGCGCCGTCATAGATTTCGTATGGGAGGGCCGTCACATGGCCGTCCCATTGTTTGTCTGCAATTCGCAGCCGGGAGATGCCTGAGTCCTTCTCGGCGCCACTCAGAGGGGCGGTGATCGACCCGCCAACGAGGTAGAGCACCGGCTGCGGCGCGCTGTTGAGGGAAAGGCTGCCCTGCCCGCCGCTTGGACGCACACACGTCGCCACGCACGTCCCGAATCCCTTCCGGTATGCACCGTTGGGCACCGTCGGGCGAGGCGCTGCTCAAGGCGCTGACGACGCGCGAGGCCGGGGTGGTGGCAGCGCAGGGTGTGGTGAAGGACCGCATCGATGACATCCGCGTGATCCGCAAGACGTGGTTTACCGCGTACCGGAGTCTTGAGTCGGCGCTGGCGCTGAAGTTCCCGGATGATGCGGAGCGGGTGAACGCGTATTTTGATGAACCGCCCAAGCCGAAGGCGGACGTGAGCCTGAGCGAGCCCGTGCCGGTGCTGGCGCCGGTGGTGAATCCGTAGCGCGGCTGGCTATGTGCCGTCTGGGATTGCCGCCGCCGATCGTGGAAAAACACATTGTAGGGCGAGGGCTTGTCCCTCGCCGCGGCTTCCATGCGATTGCGGCCACTTCCAGGCGGGGCGCCACTCAGTAGGGATCGCGGTTGTCGGTCGCGAGTGCCAGGGCCTGTCTGACGTGGCCAAAAACCATAGGGTTCTGCGGCTTGACGAGGTGGATGAAAGCAGCACAATGAGGCTGAAGCGGCGGATCGGAAGTGCCGGGGCGGCGGCGGAGCCGGATATGGGCGGGCAGTTCAACTGGCGGACGTGGCCGGAGTTCCTCGTGCGCGCCGTAAGAAACCGGCGATAAGGTCACGGTCCAGTACCCGCTGCAGTTCGAGCCGTAGCAGGAGCAGCCCATGAGCGCCGTCAATCCGTACGCGCCGCCGACCACGCCGGTAGAATCGACAAAAAGCGAGGCCGAACACGCGGAATCGCGGCAACGGCTGCTGCGCGTCGAGACGCACGTGCGCGGGTTTGGCGAGTTCCTCATGGTCGGCGCGATCCTTTTCGCGGCCATTCCCGACCTGCGTGGCAAGCTATGGTTCCGCTTGGTGTTGGCGCTCCTGCTGGCACTTGCCGGTTGGGGCTTCAGCCGTCTGAGCCCGTGGGCGCGCTACGTCTGGGCGGGATCGTTCCTCATCAATGCGACCGGGCACCTCCTCCTGACACTGACACCGGGCCACCCGCTGCGTGGAGTGGTCCCGGCGCTGGTCAGCCTGGCGCTCATCGTGCCGGCCTGGCTGCCCGCCGCGCGTGAAGTCGCCTCGCGCGAATACCGGGACCGCGTGATTTCGGCGACGCCGCAGCTCAAGCCCAACCTGCAGGCGTGGCGCGGCGTCATCGGCTTCTTCGTGATCTCGTGGTTGGCCAACGAATTGCAGCGGCTGCTGAAATAGCCCGCGGCCTCGCGGATGGACGCGCCAGGCCGCGATGGCATTGTTCGTGCCCTCGTAGGCGCGGCTGGCAATGCCCATCAGAACCGTTGGTCCTGAAGTTTCGGGATGATGCGGAGCGGGTGAACGCGTATTTTGATGAACGCCCAGCCGAAGGCGGACGCGAGCTTGAGCGAGCCCGTGCCGGTGGTGGCGGGCGAGCATCCGTAGCGGGGCGGTCGGATGGGAGTGCGAGCGCAGCGGCCCCCGTCCCAGCCTGCGTACACGCGCGGCCAGCTGCGCGGACCATCGGTGCAAAAATCCTTCGCAGCAAGCCACGCATCCCGGCCAACGCCAGCCGCCTCGGCCGTTGCGCCCGCCCCAGCCCTTGATCGCCCAACCGCTTGGGCTTAGGCTCCAGCGCGATGCAGCCCATCCCCGCCATCTCCGTCACCGCACTGAACGAACGCATCCGCGTGGCGCTGACGCCGATGCGCGAATTGCGCGTGGAAGGGGAAGTCTCCGGCGCGCGGTTCTCCAGCGGCCACCTCTACTTTGACCTGAAGGACGCCGGCTCCAAGATCCGCGTCACCGTCTGGCGCTCCAGCGTCGGCCGGCTGAGCACGGACGTGCGGGACGGCCAGCAGGTCGTCGTCACGGGCCGGATCGACGTCTGGGTCCAGGGCGGCAGCTACGCGCTCAACGCGACCGACGTGGAACCCGCGGGGCTTGGCCAGCGCTTTGCCGCGCTGCAGGCGCTCAAGGAGAAGCTGACGGCAGAAGGGCTGTTTGACGCCAACCGCAAGCTGCCGCTGCCGTTCCTGCCGCGCGTGGTCGGCATGGCGACGTCGCCTACGGGCGCCGCGCTGCGGGACATGGTGCGCGTGCTGAACGACCGCTTTCCGGTGCGCGTCATCGTCGCGCCGTGCAAGGTCCAGGGCGACGGTGCGGCGGAGAGCATCGCGCAGGCGATCGAACTGCTGGACAAGTCGGGGCTGTGCGACGTGATCATCGTGGGGCGCGGCGGCGGGTCGCTGGAAGACCTGTGGGCGTTCAACGAGGAGCGGGTGGTGCGCGCGGTGGCGGCCTGCAAGACGCCGATTGTCAGCGCCGTGGGTCATGAAGTGGACACGCTGCTCAGCGATCTCGCCGCGGACCTGCGCGCGCCGACGCCGTCGGTGGCGGCGGAGACGGTGGTTCCGCGGCTCGCCGACCTGCAGTGGCAGATCCAGGACGCCCGCGGCCGCATGGCGCGCGTGGTCAAGAAGCACATCCGCACGGAGCGCGCGATGCTCCAGCAGCGGCTGGCGCGGCTCGGCCAGGGCGACCAGTTGACGGGTCCGCGCTTCCTGCGGCTGGACGAACTGACGCGGCGGCTCGGATCGGCGGCGCAAAAGCAGATGGCCGACCGGCAGCGGCTCCTGGCCAACCGCCACCAACGGCTGACGCAGGCGCACCCGCTGCGGAAGTTGGCGACGCAACAGCGGCGGCTGGATGGCCTGCAGGCGCGGCTTCTGGCGGTCCGCGAGGCGCTGGTGCGGTCCAAGCGCGATCAGCTGGAGCGCAAGAGTGCGGTGCTGGTGGCCCTGAGTCCCAGGTCGGCGCTCAAGCGCGGCTATGGCATCGTGCGGCGGACCGGGACGCGCGAGGCGCTGCAGTCCGTGCGCGGCATCGCCCTGGGGCAATCGCTGGAAGTGCTGTTGGGCGACGGGGCCCTCGATTGTCGGGTGGAGAAGCTGCGGCCAGACGCGTAGCGTCGGCTGGGGTACCGCGCGCGGATTTTGGCGCTATTGCGGCAAGAGTGGCTTCTTCCAGTCGGGCTCCGCGGCAGCCTCATGCGCGGTCGCGTGCGCAGGCGCGCGGTGGCGTGCAGCGTGCGGCTTGGGAGCGACATCGGGCGAACCGCGCAAATCGGGCAAATCGGGCTGCGCAGAGGCCGTCGCTGTCGCCGTAAGCGCGGCCGGCGCGTTGACCGCAGTTTGTTCCACAGCCGGAAACTGCGCGAAAGCCACCGTTGGGCCATGCGCAACTGGATGATCCGTCTGGCGAACTGGCGCGACCGCGCGATTCGTGCGAATCGCCAGCGCAGTCACCGCCGCGCACGCCCCGGCGAGCGCCCACGCCGCGATCCAGCGCGATCGATGCCGTTGGCGCATCGCTGGCGCAATGCCACTGACCGATGCTGTGCTCACGCCCGCGGCATCCGCAAGATCAGTCATGGCATGGGCCGGCCATTGCTCAACGGCAACGTATTTTGGCAGAGTCTCGCCATTCCCCAGCGCGTCCTGCATCGCCTTCGCGTTGGCAAACCGCCGCTCCGGCTTCTTGGCGAGCGCGCGCATCACCACCTCGGCGAACGCGGTCGATACCGGCGTTTGCGCGTGGCTCGTGACGTCCGGCACCGGCCGATGCACGTGACCCCACAGCACCGCCATCGTGCCATCGCCGACAAACGGCAGCTTGCCCGCGACCATGCGGTACAGAATCACGCCCAGCGCGTACAAATCCGCGCGGCCATCCACTTCGCCGCCCTGGCACTGCTCCGGACTCATGTAGTGCGGCGTACCCATCGCGCGTTCGTTGGGCGTCAGGGACGAGTCGTGTACCAGCGCGAGGCCAAAATCGAGGATCTTTACCGCACCGTCGCTCCGCCGAATCGCGATGTTGGACGGCTTCAAATCCCGATGCACAAGCCCCGCGGCGTGGGCTTCCTGCAGGCCTTCCAGGACTTCATGGCCAATCCGCCGCGCCTCCGCCTCAGGCATCACCCCGCCTTCCTCGCGCAGGTGCCGCAGCACGGATTCCAGCGTCGGCCCATCCACGTATTCCATCGCCAGGTAGAGCGCGCCTTGGTCGGTCTGGCCGACGTCAAAGACCCGCGCCGTATGCGTGCCCGTCAGCCGCGCGGAGACCTGCGCTTCGCGGAAGAAGCGCCGCAAGTCCATGACGTCGGTGCTTTCACGCCCCGGCAGCTTGAGCGCCACCGTCCCGATTCCCAGCAAGTGCTCGGCTCGGTAGACGGTGCCGTGGCCTCCTCGGGCGATTTCGGACGCGATGCGGTACTTGCCCGCGACGATTTGCCCCGGCACGAGCTGCCAATTGGCGGTCTCAAAAGCCCGCAGGTCGACGGTCGCGGTGCTGTCCGTCGCGCAGATGGCGTCTGACGTCGTGACGCCGCAGCGCGGACAAAGACGGGTGGCGGTGGGCGGGCTGCCGGTCATGACGCGAGTTTGGATGCGCGAGCAGGGCCGGTCAACAGCTTCCCTTCATTGCTTCCCTCCTAACCTGTGACAGTGTGACAGACGTGTCCCGGAGGCTGTGAATTCTTCGAATTCCCAACCTCTGAGCTTCTGTCCTGATCCAGCGGTCAAGAATCGACTGAAATGAATTCAGGCGGTTTTGGTCGCTGCCGGTCCGCAGCCGCGGCGTGGGAGATCCCCGGCTTGCGCCAAAGACTTTTGCCACGCAAACTGCGCTGCAGGTCGTCCCAGTTGCACCACCATCGAGCGTGCCTTTGCCGTCGCCCATCACCACGTTAGTTGGTCACCATTTGGCGCATTTTCGCGCGCTTGCCATCCTCGCGGCGCTGCTCCTCGTCTGCCCAATGCCCGCACAGGCCAAGCCAAGGCCCGCGCCCAACCGCGCCGTTGTCGAGCTCGCCCAGGACGCGCTGCGCGCTCACCGCAAAGGCGACCAGAAGCGCGCGGCCGACCTGTATTTTCAAGCCCATCAGCTCGATCCCGGCGACGGCGCATTTCTGTGGGGTTCAGCGCGCAGCCTGCAGCTCGACGATCAGCTGGAATTGGCGGAAGTGCGCTATCTCGCGTTCCTGCAGATTGAGCGTGCGGACAGTGACCTGCGGGCCAAGGCGCGCGTCTACGTGGCGCAAGTCCAGGCGGAGCTGGCGCAGCGTCGGGCTCTGGCAGCCCAAGCGGCGGCCGCGCATCCGCTCCCGGTCGCAGCGACGGCTGAGTCGCCAGTCGAGGTCGCTCCCGCGAACCTTCGCACTGTCGTTCCGGCGGCTGAACCGACGGCCACGGTCGCCGCTGTTACGCCAGCCGTGCGTGCCGCCGCTACCCCGCCGCCCTCGTCGCGGCTGCGCCAAGGCCTGTTCTGGTCCGCGACGGGCATCGCGGTCGCGGGGGCGGTCCTGCTGGCCGTCGCCACCTCAGAGCGCCAGTCCTTTGAAGCGGCGATGGCGCCCGGATTCGCTGGCGGCAAAATCGCCGGGTACGCCGATCGTCCGACGGCGCTTCGTGCCGGCGACGCCATCGTCCTGCGGCAGAATCTCGGTGGCGCCGCGCTGGCGGTCGGCGCAGTTGCAGCCGTTGTGGTCTGGTTTTGGCCGCATGCGGCGACGGATGCGCCGCCAACTGGCGCGGTTCAACTCGTGCCCGGCAAATCTGCGGACGGTTGGACACTCGTTGCGAGGTCGGCATGGTGACCGCCCGCCGGCCCATCCCGGGCGTCGCCGTTCTGGCGTTCCTCATCGGCTGCGGTTCGCCCGCCGTGCCGGAAGACAGCGCGTTTGCCACGTGTGGCGACCGCGTTTGCGCGGTCGGCGAGACCGCCGCGACGTGTCCCGCCGACTGTGGCCCCTGCGCCAGCGCCCCCAACTGCGACGACGGCGAATCATGCACCGCCGACGACTGCGATCCGCTCCTGGGCTGCCGCCACTTGCCGCGCGACGCCACGATGTGCGACGCCGGACCATGCGTGGAACAGGCGGCATGCAAGGCCGGCAAGTGCGTGGGCCGCGACAAGTTGTGGAGCTTCTCGGTCTCGGTGCAACCCGGCGGCTTTGACGCCGCGACCGCACTGGCGCACGACCAAAACGGCGATTTGGTCGCGGTTGGCAACGCGGTGCGCGGCGTGGAGGACAACGACAATTTCCTGGTGCGCTTGCCGCTGACGGGCACCGACGCGGATCACACCGGCGCGCCGCAATGGATCCAGACGGATGCGGGCCACGACGACCTGATTTACGGCCTCGCGGCGCTGCAAGACGGTGGCTTCCTCGCGGTTGGCGAGCGGCGCAGCCAGACGGCGCCGTTGGCCCCGGCCCCGCAGACCTGGGCGCGCTGGATTTGGCTGAAGGGGCCGACCGAGACGCCGGAAGTGCACCACATGACGTTTGCCGGCAATCACGGGCTGGCGGCGGTGGCGCGGGCGACCGATGGCAGCCTGCTGGCGGTGGGCCACGTCGAGCAGGCTGGCCTGGCGGTGCGGTTCAATCCCGACGCGACGCCGGGCTGGAAGATTCCGCTGGCGCCGCCGACGACCGGCGAGGCGCAACTGATGGCGGTTGCGGCGGTGACTGGCGAGGCGCCGCAGTGGCTGGCCGTCGGCTGGAACAAGCCGCCGGGGACGGACCCGCAACGCGGCTGGGCGCTGCAACTGGCGGGACCGGCGACGGACGTCGCGTGGAATCGCGAGTTCGCGCCGCCGGCCGGGATGCCGGGCATCCTGCTCCACGTCGTGACGCTGCCCGAAGGCGGGGCGATCGCGCTGGGCGAGGCGCAGGAGCAGCCCTTCGCGGGGACGCCGCCGCCGGAGACCGCGCGCCTGTGGTGGCTGCGGCTGGATGGCCAGGGCAAGATGCTGTGGCAGCAGGTCAGCCAGCCGGGCTGGTTTGCCGAAACGCTGGTGCGCGTGCCGGGTCAGGATCTCGTCATCGCGGGCATTGGCTTGCACGCGGCAACGGGCGCGAACAACCTGCGTCTCGCGATGCGCAGCCTGGACGGCGCGGATCGGGGCACGACCGAGGGGCAGTCGGCTTTTGCGATTGCGATGCTGGCGTTGCCGGACGGGACGCTGGCCGGCGCGGGCGTCATCGGCGTTGGCGGGCAGCACGACACGTGGCTGGCGCGGCTGGACCGGTGGAACACCGCGCTGTGCGCGGCGAGCGGCAGCTGCGCCACAGCCGACGGACTCAGCTGTGACGACGGCAATCCGTGCACGAGCGACGGTTGCCAGCCGGGGTCGATTTGCTTGCACAGCGCGATGCCCGACGGCATTGCGTGCGCCGAGAAACATGTCTGCAAGGAGGGCCAATGCACCGCTATTTCGCCGTAATCCTGTTGCTGTGCGCTGCGTGTGAACATGCCGGCGCTGACGCCGATGCCAGCGATTCCGGGCCTGCCGACAGCGCGGATGCCGGCGATGGTGCGGTCGATGCGGCCGATGCTGCGACGGCGGCGGATGCGGAAATCGACGTTGCGGCGATTGCGTGCACGGCCGCGCAGCAAGCCGCGTGCGACGATCACAATCCGTGCACCGTGGACGTGTGCGCTGGCCCCGATGGCGCGTGCAGCCACGCGGGCGCGGCCAGTTCGTGCGACGACGGCGATCCGTGCACCGTCGACGACGTGTGCGCGTCGGGCAACTGCAAAGGCAAGGCCAAGGACTGCGACGACAAGAGCCCGTGCACAATCGACAATTGCCAGCTCGACGGCACTTGCACGCATGTGCACAACCAGCACGAGGACTGCCTGCCGCTCATCGCGCTGGACCAGCCGCCGCGGGCGCTGCGCCTCCAGAGCGCCAACCCGACGCTCACGGTGGCGGGCAAGCTGGTGACGCAGAATTCCCCGCCGAAGTCGCTGACGGTGCAGGGCAAGGACGTGGCGTTTGACGCGAATGGCGCGTTCAGCACGACGGTGCCGCTGCAATTTGGCGCGCAGACGCTGGTGCTGGAGGTGACCGACGCTTTTGGCGGCAAGCGGCTGCAGGTCCAGGGCGTGCATTGGTCGCCGGAGTGGCGGCCGGGCGTGCAGTCCGTGACGGCGGGCGATTTGCGGATCGCGGCGGCGACGACCGGTTTGCTGGGTAACTTGCAGGCGAGTCTCGCCAAGCTGCAATTCGCCGTGCCGCGGGCTTTTGGCCAGGGCGCGGTCCAGGTCGCGCTCGGGTGGTCGGCGCAGCCTCCGCCGCCGGTGAGCACGTTGCCATCGGCGCATTTCACCGCGCTGCCCGTGCCGGTCACGGTGGCGGAAGCGATGGCGGCGACGCTGACGACGGATCCCGGGACGCCGCTGCAGCAGGCTTGCGCGCCGCTGCCGGTTGGGCTCGACGTCGCGGGGCCGAGCGTGCAATGGACCGTCACGCACGATTTCCTCAACGCCGCGTTGCGCGCGAGCTGGCTGGGCGGCGCGCTGGCGGGCGATGTCTCGCCGATTGGCGACGGGCTGGTGCCAGGCGTGACGGTGATGGGCCAAATCCGCGCGGATCTGCCATGGCTGCTGCAGGATTGCCCCGGTACGGCGGCGACGCTGCGCCTGGCCGACCTGCGGCTGGACATGCAGGCTTATCTCGGCGATCCGCCCGAGCTGCTGGCCACCGCGGTGGCGCACATTGCGATCGAGGCGACGCCGGTCTACATGTGGGATGGCACGACGCTGCAACTGCGGCTGGGGGCGACGCAGTCGATTCAGCTGGATCTGGCGACCGGCTCCAAGGACATGCAGGCGACCGACGTGCACGTCGCGATGGAAAAGGCGCTGAAGGAAAAATCCCTGCCGCTGCTGCTGGCGGAGTGGGCCAAAGCGCCGCTCGTTGCATTCTACTTGCCCAGCAGCTCAGGCAATGCCTTGAACTGGCTCTGGCAGAACACGGTGACCGTGCTGGCTGGCGTCGTGCGAATGGATGGCGCGCTGAGCATGCCGTAGCGGCGCTACTGGCGGACGTAGAACATGCCGCGCAGGTTCGGCGGATTGCTGTAGACCGCGTTGCCGCAGTAATTTCCCGCGAGCGCCAGCGTCGTCCCGCTGCTGCCGCCTTTGGCCATGCCGTAGCTGGAGAATGCGCTGTTGACGCACGCCGCCGTGTCGTAGGCGGGCAGGGCGAGGTCGTGCTCCACCCAGCTGGCGCTGTCCGCTTGGAGGTTGGCCACGTCGGCATGCGTGAGGAGCACGGGCACCAATGCGCCGGTGAGCGTGTCCGTCTTGTAGCCCCAGACCAGGATGAAGCCGCTCATCGCGGTGACGGCGGTGAACTGGTAGTTCGTGCCATAGAGCGCGGCACCCTTGAGCACCGACGAGCCGCTGGCGACGTACGCGAGGCTGCCCGAGGGGCCGACCGCCCAAGCGAGGCTGCCGCCGGTGACGGTGTAGTACGACGTGTCGTATGCATGGACGCCGCCGGCGGGGATGCTGGACGCGACCTTGAAGTTGGGGCCGGCGTTGACCGCGCTCCACACACCGGTTGTGCCCGTCGCGGCGATGGTGTCGAGCTGCGTGGCGAAGCTGCCGTTCCATTTCTCCAGCGCGCTGACATAGCCGACCGTCGTGCCGCACGAGCCGATGGGGAAACACAGCGGGTTGTAGAAGCTGATGGCCGCGCCGACGCCGATGGTGCCCGCGACGGCGGTCTTGTCGCACGTCCAGGCCGACGTCGTGTCCGCCCACGTGCCTTGGCAGCGCCCGAGAATCGCGCCTTCGGCCGTGTTGAAGCCCGCGAGCAAGCTCTGGCCGGTCGCGCCGCTGGTGCGGAAGTCGACGTCATACCATTCCGTCGTCGCGGCGTAGAGGGACGCGGCGTTCTTGCCAAACGCCGAGCTGCCGCCGACCACCCACGTCTTGCTGCCGGGCACGTGGAACGCGGTGAAGTTGTTGGCGCCGCCGGCGACTTGCGGCGAGAGCGCGCGGATCGGGCCGCCGTTCTGCGTCGCGGCCAGCTTGCTGATGTCCCAGCCGCCTTTGGCGCCGATGGCGACTTGGGAGATGCTCCACTTGGTCGCGGCGGCGATGCTCGGTGCGGAATAGAGCGCGCTGCTGAACCACCACGCGTCGCCGGTGCTGTCGTACGTGATGCGCGTGACGGGACCGCTCGCGCCAGTGACGGCGGTGAAGCCGGCGCATTGGGCGTTCAGGCACAAGTCGCCGCTGGTCCCCTTGTCGTTGTCATCGCAGACGGCGAAGTTGGCCATCGCGCTGCCCGCCTGGCAGACGCCGGTGCCGTCGCACGTGTCGCCGACGGTGCAGAACTCGCCGTCCGAGCACGCCGTGCCCTTGGCCGCCGCTGTGTTGCTGCAGCCGAGCGCCGCTTCCGTGCAGGCGGCAGTGAAGCAAGTCGGCGCCGCGCCGCAGACGACCGCGCTGCCCGCGCCGCACTTGCCCGTCGCGCACGTCTCGCCGGTTGTGCAGTAGAGGCCGTCGTCGCATTTGGCGCCATCGGCGAGCGCGACGGCTTTGCAGAACGGTTTGCTGCCTGAAGTGGCGCATTGGCCGACGTGGCACGTGTCGCCGAACGCCGCGCAGTCGTACAGCTTGGCCGCGACGCACGCGCCGTCGGCGTTGCAGATGCTGGCGGTTGTGCACGCGTCGCCATCGTCGCAGACCTGACCGTCCACGACCTTGAACTGGCACGTGCTGCTCGCGAGGTCGCAGCTGTCGGTCGTGCACGCGTTGCCGTCGTCGCACATCGCGTCCGCATTGCAGCCGCAGGTGGCGTCCCACGTCCCGCCCGCGCAGACGCCGTAGCCGTCGCAGTGGTCGCCGCTCGTGCATTTCTGGCTGTCGTCGCAAGCGGTTGTCGATGCCAGCGGCTTGAACCCGCAGCCGCCCGTCGCGGGATCGCAAAAGCCGGTGCTGCACGCGGTGCCCGGGCACGCGACCGTCTGGCCGGCCAGGCATGCGCCGTTGCCGTCGCACGTGTCGTTGAAAGTGCACGGGTCGCCGTCATTGCACGCCGTGCCACCGCTGATGCTGCTCAGGACGCATTGCTGGCCGATTGGATCGCACGTTCCCGCGGCGCACGCGGTGCCCGGGCAGTACGTCGCGCCTTCGCCGATGCACTTGCCGCCGCCGTCGCAGTGGTCAAACGGCGTGCAGAATTGCCCGTCGTCGCAGCCGACGTCCGCGCTCTTGGGCGTCGTCCCGCATGTCTTCTTGGCTTCGTCGCAGAATCCAGCGTTGCACGCGTCTGACACCTGCCCGCACGTCTGGGGCGCGCCCGCGACGCACGTTCCCGCGCCGTCGCACGTGTCGCCCTGCGTGCAGTACGCGCCGTCCTCGCAGCCGGTCCCCGCTTCCTTGGCCTGCGCGGTGCAGTACGCGCCGTCCACGTTGCTCTTGCAGACGCCCACGTTGCACGCGTCCGACTTCACCCCGCAATCCATCCCCTTGCCCGCGACGCACGCGCCCGCAACGCACGCATCGCTGACGGTGCACGGGTCCTTGTCGGCGTCGCACAGCGTGCCGTCGCCCTTGGGGAGCGCGCCGCATTGGCCGGTGCCCGGATCGCACGCGCCGCTGTGGCACGCGTCGCTCGCGCCGCTGCAATCCTTGGGGCTGTTGCCGGCTTTGCAGACGCCGCTCCCGCAGACGCCGCTGCCCGCGTTCTGGCATTTGTCCGCCGGATCGCACGCGCCGCCGTCCGCCGGCTTGAACTGGCACGTGCTGGCAATGCAGCTGTCCGCGGTGCACGGGTTCTTGTCGTCGCACTCGCCATCGGTCTTGCACGCGCAGATCGGCGTCGCCGTGCACGTTCCGCCCTGGCACGCGTTGGCCGTGCACGCGTTCTCATCGTCGCATTTCGCGGCGTCATTGTTGGCGTAGACACAGCCTTTGCCCGGCGCGCAAGTATCGCTGGTGCATGGGTTGCCGTCGTCGCACGTCGAGATGTCCGTCGCGTGCGCGCATTGGCCGCTGGCCTTGTCGCAGCTGTCCAGGGTGCACGCGATGCTGTCATCGCACGGTTTCGCCGCGCCGCTGCACCCGCCTTTGGCGCACAAATCGCCGGTTGTGCACGCGTTGCCGTCGTCACACGCGGCGATATTGGCCTCATGCACGCAGCCGGATTGCGGTACGCAGAGGTCATTGGTGCACGCGTTCTTGTCGTCGCAGTTCACCTCGCCCGCGCCCTGGCACACGCCCGCCTGGCAGGTCTGCGCGGACGTGCACGCGTTGCCATCGTCGCACGGCGCGCCTTCATTCTTGCTCTTGAGCACGCACTTGCCGCTGCCCGGGTCGCAGCCGTTCTGCAAACACGCCGAATTCTGGCTCGCATCGCAGTACACCGCGTTGCCCGGCACGGCGACGCAGCCGCCGCCCTGGCAGACCAGCGCGCCGATGCAGAGGTTCTGGGTCTTGCCGAGGCAGTCGCCATCGACCGCGCACTTGCACGCGTCCGATGGCATCCCCGCGCAGCTCCCGGTCGTGTCGCACGCATCGGCGACCGTGCATTCGTTGCCGTCGCTGCACGTCACGCCGACCGCCAGGCTCGTGACTGTGCAGCCCAGTGCAAGATCGCAGCCGTCCACGCTGCACGGATTGCCGTCATCGCATTTGCTGCTGTCCGTCGTATGCGCGCAGCCTTTGGCGCTCGTGCATGTGTCGAGCGTGCACGGAATTCCGTCGGCGCAGCTCAGCAGCGTCCCTTTGCACGCGCCCTGGATGCACGTGTCGCCGCTGGTGCACGCGTCCTTGTCGTCGCACACCACCGTCAAATCGGTGATGGGCTCATGCTTGACCTGAATCCCCTGGTCGCAGAAATCCTTGGTGCATGGATTGCCGTCGTCATAATCCGCGTCCGTCGCGGCAATGCAGCTGCCCGCCGCGCATTTCTTGCCACACAAGCCCGCGCCGCAGACCGTGCCGTCCTTGGCGTTGCCGACGACGCATTGCCCGGCGGCGTCGCACGTCGTCTGTCCGCAATCGCCCGGCGTCAAGCTGCTGTCCTTGCACGTGACGCCGGTGGCTTTCTGGATTTTCTGGCAATAACCCGCGCTGCATTTGGCGGAAATACACGGCGTCTTGCCCTGGATCTTGTCCAGACAGTCAAAATCCGTCAGGCATTCGTTGCCCACCACGTCGTTGGTCGCGATATCCGTCGTCTGGCTGTCGCTGCCGTCCACGCTGGTGGCGTCGGTGCCGCTGACGTCAGCCGGCGCGGCGTCTGCGTCCAGGATTGTGATGTCCGCGCACGCCGGGGCAAGCGCGAGGGCAAGGAAAACAGCCGCGATGACTGGACGGGAGATGGACATGGCGACCCCAGCGCCGCAAATGGCGACCGGGCGAGGATAAGGAGGTGCGCGGGCGGCGTCAAAACAAGGGGGCGATGCGCGTGTTGTGGCGTTTGCGCGGGGTGAGGCGTGGTTGGGACGGGGTGATCCGCGTCTGGCGGCGGTCGATCCACGTGATGGAGCTGGATGCGCTGCGGTTTGAGGTGCGCGATCCGGCGTTTGGACAAGGTGATCCGCGGTTGGCGAAAGGTGTGCTTCGCTGGGCGGTGGATGGGATTGGGTTTTTGGCGGGCGATCTGACCTTGGCGCTGATCGATCCGATGTTGAAGCTGATCGATCCGACGTTTTGGAAGGTCGATCCGTGGATTTTGGACTGTGCGCTGCGCTGGATGCTGCGTGGTCGTGCTCCGGGGCGGCGTGGGTTGGCAGTCGCCGGCCAATTGTGCCTCAAGTGGTCAAAATCGCGGGTTTACTTTGACCGCGCGCGTCGGGGCCGTACAATCGGACCGCACGCGCCGCGGGAAGATTGCCCCGGCTCAACATCGAAGGCGATATGCGCATCGGCTTGGGCGACAAGCGCCGGCGGATTGGAGGCGAGATGGTTGCGTTGAGGTGGTGTCTGGTGATCTTCCTGTGCGGCGCCTGCGGCACGACGGCGACCACGGGCGGCAGCAACGGCAATCTCGACAGCGCCAGCGTCAGCATGGACGCCGACGCTGGTGCCGTCGGTTGCCCCGAGGACGTCACGACATGCGGTGACCGGGTCTGCCAGAAAACCGAGTCAGCCGCCTGCTGCGCTTTTGATTGCAACAACAATTATTACAGCGAAGCCAGTTGCATCGGCACGTCGTGCCACACGGAGATGCTGAACTGCCGCTCGGACGCATCCTGCATGGCCGCGGTCGACTGCGCGCTTGCCTGCAAAGGCGGCGCTGCGTGCATTGCGGACTGTGGCAACTTCGCATCCGCCAAAGTGCAGTTGCTATTCAAGTGCGTGAACGCGACGGCTTGCTGGCATATGTGATGCGAGCGGACCGCGGGTGTTGAGCGGGGATGATGGCGTGCATTGGCTTTTGGAGAAGTGTGAGACGCGATAGAGGGAACTCCGACGGGGTCTGGCGGTAGAATGTGCAACCGCCTCAACACCCCTATTTCCCCGCCAACTCCCCACACAACGCCGGCACGCACTTGCCATCCGTGCACGCGTGGTCCCGCTTGCAATCCGTCGCGACCGTGCACGCCGCGCCCCGGCCGGCGCCTGAGTCCGCCACGCAGGTCGCGTCCTTGCTGCACACCTCGCCGTCCGGACACAACGCGACGACGTCGCCGAACGTGCCGCACAGCGCGCCCTCCGCGATGCAGACCGGCTTGCCCATCGCGCTGCCGCAAAATGCGCCCCACGCGCATTCGGCGTTGGCGGCAGGACAGGCGGCGCCCAGCGGCAGGCTCTTGGTGCAGGTCGGTTGGCTGGGACCCGGCACTGCCGAGCCGACCGCGCGACAGCGGCCCTGGCCATTGGCGCAGCTTTCGTCGCGGCTATCAGCGCAGGCTTCGCCAATGCCGGCCGGATCGACCCACGCGTAGAGGCAAGTGACGAGCACGTTGCTGGAATTGCGCTCGCCGCAGTTTGTGGCAACGGCGGCGACCGCGGCGTCGCACTGCGCGCTGAGCGCGGGGTCCAACACCAGCTTGCCGGCGATGGCGGCGTCCGCGAGGCCGGAGAACTTGCCGGGCTGCAGGCAGAGCTTGTTCAGGTCGGCCACGCAGGTCGCGGAAATCGCGGTGCAGCAGTCCTGCCAGCCCGCGCAGATGGCGGTGGCAATGGACTGGCAGCGGTCGGCGTAGGTCGTGCCGGTGATGGTGGCGTCGGCCGTGAGGATGCCAGCGCTGGTGTCGGAGGCGTCGGTCGCGTCGACGCTGGCGTTGGTCGCGGTGCCGCACGCGGTGAGCAGGGTGAGGAGGAGCAGGTTGCGGGGGAGCATGATGCCATCCGTGGGATTGGGGGAAGAGCCGTCGCGTTGAGGGTACGCGCCAGGTTTGGGGCGTCAAGTGGGCATGGTCTGAACCGGGATGATCCTTTACACCCTGAACCGGGATGATCCTTTACACCTGCAGGCATCAACCGTGGAGGTCAGGATGCCGTGGACACAGGTGACGAAGATGGAGCTGAGAGAGCAATTCATTAGGGATGTCGTGGAGATGGGGATTCCGAAAGCGGCGGCTTGCCGCCAGCATGGCATCAGCCGCCCGACGGGCGACCTGTGGCTTCGCCGCCGGGGTGCTTGCTGGCGCGACGGCACGACCCACATTCGCATGGCGGCCGCCGAGTTCGTGCTGCGGCTGCTGGCGCTGATCCCCGCGCCGCGCAAGAAGCAGTTCCGATACCTCGGCGTGTTCGCAGCCAACGCGAAGTGGCGGCGCGAGGTGGTGCTGCGGCCGAAGCCGCCGAAGCGCAAGAAGGAAGCGGACGCCGAAGAAGGCGCATGCACGCATCCGGAACGCGCGGCGAAGCCGGATGCGACGCAACCTGGCCACGCGCTATCGAGGCTCAGCTGGAGCCACGCCATGCGCCGTACCTTCAAGCTCGATGTGCTGAAGTGCGGGTGCGGCGGTCGGCGCGAGGTGATCGCGCTGATTCCCGCCGGCGAGATTGCGACGATGATCCTGGCGCATCTGCGGATGCCGGTAACGGCCGCGCAATTCTCGAGCCTGACGCGCCCGCCGCTTCATCGCTCCAAGTATTCGCGCGCGGCGGGCTTGTCTGCGCTCCGCCACGGCGCGAGGACTTTGGCTGGGCGGCGGCGAATGAAGAAGTCGACTGGCCGTTCTTTGAAGACGACGCGGCGTAAGCGCGCTCAGGCGTGGGTGCGCATGGATGTGTAGACTGGCAGATGCCGGCCACGGATGGCGAGATCTGTCTGAAGTGGCCAAAATTGCGTGGTTTTGGGGCTTGACGCGGGCGCTGGAGGCGGCACAATGAGGCAGAAGCGGTGATGCGGAAGGGCCGAGGCTGCGGAGGAGCTGGATGTGGACGGGAAGTTCAAGTGGCGGACCCTATGGGAGTTCCTATGCGCGGACGTGCCGAAAGGAAAATATTGGAAGACATTCAAGAATCCCAGCGGCCCGCCCTCGACGACAGAGGAGTTCGTTTTTGAGCCGGTTACTGCAGTCGGTAACAGCGCCTGTTCGGTAGTAGGCTTGTATTATGATAGCCAATTTTGGTCTGCGCCCGGAAGCGGCTCGCTCATGTCGCCGCCGGATGGCATGTCGATTGGGGTATTCCCGCATTCCAGTGGGACGTTGAGCAGCGACCAGCAATTCTGCGCGGCATGGTTTGCCAACGGCGGCCTTTCAAGACCCACCGCACGGTCGGTGCCGAGTGGGCAAGTCTCCCCATTCGATTGCAGCCCCGACAGCAGTTGGGGGTGCCGATGAAGCTGAGATCAAGTCTGGCATTCTGCGCGCTTGTTCGTTGGACCGTTGGCTGTGCCCCGAGTCCGTCGATCCCGGGAGCCGATGTTGTTGGCGATCAGAGCGAGGTTGACGTCCAGGTAGCGGACAGCGATGACGCGATACTGTTTGACGCGCCTGAAATTGACGCCATCGACGACGGCACCGACACGTCGGAGGCAGCGCCTGATGATGCGCCCGTTGGCTCCGATGGCGTGGCGTATCCTGTGGGCACAACGGTGGTGGTCACTGCAGATACCGCTTCTCTGACGCCTCCGCCGTTGGCGACTCAACTCTCGGCAACGGTCGGCGGTAAGCCGGTGACGGAGCTCTGCGTCTGGACTATCGGGCCGGCTGAAGTCTGTACATGGGCCGCGCCCAATGGAGCCTTCAAGATCGGCGTTGGGTCATGCAGCGTCAAATGCATGCTCCCCGGCGGTGCAACCGGTACCGTCGACCTCAAAAGTGCACCGCAACCGGTGCTCTACCTGCTCGGTGGGTCGTACGCGGAGCCCAACAGCGCTGCTCAACTGGATTCCGGCGTCTCGCGATTGCGAATCGACGACAAGCAGTGGGACGCGCATGTAACGCAACTGCCTTATGTGATCTACGACAGCGCGGCCGGCGGGAATGCCGACCACTTGTACCTTGTCGGTGGCAAACAGCCGATGGGCAATCTGCCGCCACCGGTTTGCCCGAGCAGTATTCCCGGGTGTGTCGGCTCGAGTTGCAAAGACGGATGTTCGCTTCTGGGCCCGGATGGGGCAGGGATTGCCGCGTGCCCCAAGGAGTCCGTTGAGCACCCGGAGAAAGACGAGGGCTGCGGCACCATCTGGCGCCTCGACCTCGCCGACGCAAGCTGGCACGCGGTTGGTGCACTCATGAACAACCAAACCTACGTCGGCGACGATCCCATGGTCGGCAACGAGCTCTTCCTCGGCTTCGGCGGTGTTCTCGACGTAACCACCGGACAGATCAAACCGATGAAGGGCAATGGCATCAATACGCTCGGCGAGTACGTCGGTTCGTATCTGACGCCTTTCGGCGACAGCCTCGTCGCCGGAGTTGACAGCGTTGGGTTCGACAAGTGGTCTCCGGTGGATGGCTCCTGGACGCCCTTCCTGCCGAGCCGGCCTTGCACACCCAAGGTCACCGGGGTCTGGCAGCTCGCCAGCATGCAATTGCCGGTGCCAACCCTGGTGTGGTCCGACGCGTGGGGCGCGACCCTGCCGGACGATTGCAGCGGTGCGAGCGCGCCTTGGACTGAACCGTTGGCGTTTCGGACGTGGACCTCAACGGGCTCGACTTGGGTCCCCGGGCCGAAGCTGCCGATGAACATCACGGATATGAACATGATTCGGACGGTCAGTTGGTCCGGCGGCGTGTTCTACGTGCCCACCTTCAAGGCCAGCGGCGCGTCATCCCTGCAATCCACCTGGCTCCTCGCCTCCCCGGGCGACCACTTCGTCGAGTTTCCACCACCACCGGTGGAACACGCCGGCACCACCATGGCCGTCGTCGTGATCCAATAGCCCCGCATCCGCCACCAACCCTTGCGCGCCCGCCCGATCCGCGCGAGGCTCCCGGCATGATCGTCGCCGTCCATGGCACCCTCGCCCACCCGCAGGCGCCCGACCACGGCGCACGTCATCTGGCTGCGCAGCGCCGCCCGAACGCAGGCGGCGCGGCGCGGGTACGCGGGAGCGAAAAGCCGCACCGCCCGAATCATCCCGACCACATCGAGCTCCTTGGCAGCGCCAGACCGTCCAGCACGCCGCCTGAAGCCGATCATGCCGGGTCCAGCGAGCCCGTCAAGGCCCGAAATCGTGTCATCTTCAAGTGTTCAGGCGCAGTTGTGCACCCGCGGGCCGGCAGCAACGGCGATCTGACTGTTGCGCGGACGAGCGAGGTGCTTCACGTTGAAATAGGACAAGTCGGCGTTGACACCCTGGCCCGCGGATCTGCGGGTGTTTGGGCGAGATGGCATCGCTGACGGGGAGACAAGCGCCGCAGGTTGGTGGCTCGTCCCGTTCGTTCGGACCGAGGCGCTCGGTTCGCGGCCGGCGATCCTGTTACAGGAGTTGCGGGGCGGGGTTTACGTCCTGGTCGTCAGCGCCTTTTGCGGATTTGTTCCGGACGGGACCGATTTCTGCGGAACACCTCCGGCGACCGTCTGCGCAGAATTCTACCACGAAAACGAGATGTCCGATCCAGGTTCCACGCCACCCAGCACGGCAACGCGGACCGTCCGCGTCGTTGTGTCGGACATGCGTACGCCTGATCAAGTCCGCGGGCCGATTGACGTCGTGGTCCCGTTGCCGCCGTCTTTCTCCACGATCTTCCTACGGCAAATGTCGGCTGACGGCAGCTCGCCCGCGCCGCCGTTTCATTTCGACATTGAGAAAAAGATTACAAACCCTGGTGATTCCATTACATTCCACTTCGATACCACATCCCCGGCGATGCACTTTGGTGAAGCTTACCTGTGAACTTGGATTGCCGTTCTTGGACGGCGCTTCTCGCCGGGTCACCATTCACGCGAATTCGCTGCCTCGCTACTTGATCGCCCCCGCCGGAGACTGGAGCAGCCCGAAAATGTGCTCGCGCAGGCATCAAAACCGGCGAGTACGACGTAAGCCCTCGCCGTCCCCGTCCTGACGCCCACCTGACACTTTGCGAACCTTCTGGCTACCGTCCGTGGGATTGAGGCAAGAGCCGTCGCGTTGAGGGTACGCGCCGGGTTTGGGGCGTCAAGTGGGCATCCTCAGTCCATGGAATGCGCCAAACCATACAGGATCGAAACAAACCCACCGATGAGCACCGCATCAATCACCGCACCGAGAATCATCCCAGCCTCCGCGCCCGAAAGCGCGCGGGTTCGCCCTGCGTGCACGTCCAGCACGCGGGTCAGCGGCAAGGTGCAGGCGGTCCGGTCCGCGCGTTCGTCGGCAGTCTGTGTCACGTCCACCGGCGTCTCACACGCGACGATACTTTGCGTCCACACGCGCACCAGCCCATTGCGGACGCCCTCATACACACCCACGGCGCGGTGCGTGCGGTGGTCGTCGCCAGCCCAGCGAATCGCGACGGTCTCCCCGCGCGCGGGTGGCTCCAGTCTGAGGTCACACTTTTCCCATTCCACGCGACCCGCGGCCGGACCGTTGCCCAGCAGGCCGCCCAGCGCGGTGAAGCAGCCGGTGTTGGTCACGGTCATGGCAATGAGGAGAATGTGGGCGGTGGCGCCCATCGGAGCGCGGCCACTGGTTTGCCCGGGCATGGCAGCTGCGGGTTTGGACTGACGGAAAACAGGCATCGTGTGCTCCAGCGGGCGGGCTTGATGCCCGCATCCAAGCGTGTCGCGCGGCTACGGCGCCACCACCATCCATTTGCGCGTATCGGCAGCCGCGGACGGCTCGAATTCCTGAGGATTCTCAGCGATGACGCGCAGCACGGCCTCGCCCCACGCCAGTCGTCCGGCCGCCGTCGCATCGGCTGCGTGCTGCAGGCCAATCCGCAGAATCCGGATGGATCCCGCACTGAATTCGGCGGCGTGCAGGTCGTACCGCGGCGCCATCATGTGCCCGTAATCCGCGTCGTACGGCACGCCGAGGCTGCGCGCCCACGCCCGCAGCGCGAACATCAGCCGGCGATGCTTGACCCGGTCGCGCGTCAGCGCATCGAGCACGCCGCGATCGATGCCTTTGACGGCCTTTGCGCTCTCCCACTCCGCCAGCGAATCGGCGGGTCGCAGGAACAGCAGCTTGGAGCCTGGCGTCGAAAACTCGAAGTGCTGCCCGAGTTCCTCGAAGTGTTTCCCAACGTAGACGATGACCCAGTCGACGTCGTCACCGCGATCCACGCGCGCGAATGCGGGCGCGTAGGCTGCCATGTCGGCCTGCTCGACCGGGTTGCGCCACTCAGCGACGGAATCGACGACCAGGCGCGCGTGCAGCCGTTCCCTGATGTACGCGTTCACGCCATCGAGCTGACGGCGAATCGTCTGCTGCCACTCCGGAACCTGGGTCCGATAGGCATCATCGGCGTACGCGCGGATGTGAAATGCCACCACCGGCTGAACGGCGTTGGAGGTCAAAACGTTGGGCGGAGCGTTGGTGGCTCGGAACGCGTCGTAGCGCGCCCCTGGGTCATCGCGGTAGCCCCACTTGCCGCAGCCAAGAAGCGTGAGCGTCAGCGCGAGCAGTCGATGCCGTCTCCAGTTTGCACGTTGCATGGCTGTCCTGGAAGCTGCGGGGCGTGCGCAACCGTGGATGGGCGCAAGTCTCGGGCGGTTTGGAGGGGAGGTCAAGGCGCCGCGACGTTCCCGGTGGTGCCGGAGAGTCACTTGCCGCCGTCCGCCGGTTGCCGTTGGCTCAGATATGTGGACTTGCTAGCTGCACCAGCGTGCGTCTCTCCCTCGCGGGCGCTATGCTCTGCGGGTACGGGAAGCTGCCAGGATCCCGCAGAAACGCACGTTGACGATACCCACACGAGGGCGCAGGATGCAGATAGTTCAGACACACAACACGCGGGGCAAGATCAGGATGACAGCCGTTTTGGCGACGACATCGCGGGGCCAACCCCGCCTCACCCGCACGCTTCCGCCGCTACTCCTTGCCCTGTGGCTCCTGGGCGCGACAGCGTGTTCGCCGCGGGCTGGCGTGACCGAGGATGCCGACGTGGTCGCCGACGGCGGACTGAGCGACCTTGCGGCCGCTGAGGTCGTGTCGGACATTGAGCTGGACGGCACCGATTCGCTCACTGACGTCATCGACGCCCCGGACGCCCCGGATGCGAAGGATGTCAAGCCGTTCGACCCCTACGACAACGGCGACGCGCCCTACTGGATCGCTGAGGACATCGACACCGCCGGGCTTGGCGAGCTCACTGCGAGCGTCTTCTGCTACAACCTCTACATGAAGATCAAGCCGCACGATCCGCCGCACGATCCGTCGTGTACGACAGCCTGCCCGGCGCCGTACCCGTGCACATGCGGGACGTGTCCGTGGATCCAGACGCCGCTGATGAAGGTGGCGCGCGATGGGGCCCAAGCGATCTGGACCGGCGAGGAAGTGCTGGTCTTTGGCGGGGCGACTGCTGCCGGACCTGGCAGCGAGTTCACAACGACGTTCTCGGCCGAGCGTTGGAATCCAAGTCTGGACAAGGGATTTGAGTTCATCAATCTGCCG
>CAINLT010000379.1 GCA_903850505.1 uncultured Myxococcales bacterium
CCGCCGCGCTTGGCCTCACCATTGGCCGCGACCGTGCGAGCTTCGGCCCCTGCCCGGCCTGCGGCGAAGCCACCCGCGCAGGTAGCGGGCGCAGCGATCGTCGTGGCCGGTGCGCGGTCCTGCGTGTCGGCTGGCGCTGCTTCACCAACGGCAGCCTTGGCTGTGGCGCAGCTGGCAGCGGGCCTGGCCTGGTCGCCTGGGTGCTGACGGGCAAGGAATGGCAGTCCGGCGATGCTGAGACGAGGAGCCTGGTTCGGCATTGGTTCGCGGCCAACGGGTGGTGTGAGCCGGACGGTGACGGTCTTCTGGTCACCCAGCCGCGCCGCACCTTCGTGGAAGTGCAGCCTGAGCGGCCGCGCTTGCGGCCCGATCCATATGAGGTCGCTCTGGCGTGGTTCCACGGGCGCACGGTGACCGACGACGACGAAGTCGCCGGTTTTCTCGCTTCGCGCGGTCTGGTCCCAAGCCGGATCGCTGAACTGGATCTTGCGCGGGTACTTCCGCCCGACGTGTCACCCGACTGGGCGCGTCGCGGCCGGCGCGCATGGCAAGAGACTGGTCACCGCCTCATCGTCCCGCTCTGGGAGCCCGACCCTCGCGTGCCAACTCAGCTGCGGATCGCGTCGCTGCACGCTCGTTGTGTCCGCCCGTGCGCCCCCAAGGACAAGGCGACTTCTCCGCAAGACTGCGGCCTCACTGGCCTTGTGATGGCGACGGACTACGACTTCCTGACAGACGGAAATGCGCGGAGGTTGCTGACCGTCGTCGAGGGCGTTCCGGACTACCTCACCTGGGCGCTGCAACCGGCCTCGGCTCGTGGTGCCGTGATCGGCGGCATTTCCGGCAGCGCAAGCGACGACATCCTGGCGCTCCTGCCGACCGACTGGACCGTCGCCGTCGCCACGCACGCGGACGGTGGCGGTGACGCGCAAGCCGATGCTTGGAGACGTGAGATTGAACGGCGCGGCTGTCGCTACGTTCGCTGCAAGCCGCACTTCGCGGCGTAGCAAGTGGCCGACCTCGCGTTCGCTGCGCATGGACGGCCCGATAACCTGAGCTATGAAGGAACCGAAGTCATGAGCAAAGTACCTGACTGGAATGACCAACACAACGCCGACGGGTTGCCGCCGGACATCCTGGACGCCGCGATCGCGACGCCAGCCAGCAACGACGCGACGCGCGCGAAGCCGTCGATCCATGTGCGCGGTGGCGAGTTGCCAGAGCAAGTCGAAGCGGCGGCGGCAGCGCTGTTGCAATCCGGCGAGCCGATCTTCGATTTTGCCGGGAGCCTGGTCATCGTGCAGCGCCGCCAGCGCGCCGGCAAGTCCTCGGGCGCACCGGTTCGCGCGGAGCAAATCAAGCCCGGGCGGCTGAAGTTTCTTCTCGCGAAGGCCGCCAACTGGACGAAGACGATCCTCGCGAAGAACGGCTTCGTCGACGTGCAGATCAACCCGCCGCCGGACGTGGGCGAAGCGCTGCTCCAGGGCACCTGTGCAGTATTCCCGCCATTGACGCGCATCGTTACCACGCCGTTCCTGCTCCCCGGCGGCGAGGTCGTGACGACGCCCGGCTACCACGCGGACAGCGGGCTCTTCTTTGACCCGTGCGGTGTCACCTTCCCGCCGATCTCGGACGCACCGACCCGCGAAGACGCCTTCACCGCATTGGATCTCCTGAAGGATGTTCTGCACGACTTTCC
>CAINLT010000380.1 GCA_903850505.1 uncultured Myxococcales bacterium
ACCTCGATGGACAGGTCGCTGACCAGCGTGCGCTCCCGGTTGGGCGTGTGCACGGTGACGGCTTGCAGCGCGAGGTGGGAATTCTCGAAGGCGAGGATTCGCTCACCCTGCGCCAGCGGGCCGGTAGGTTCGTCCTTGAGCGCTTCGGCAAACGTGCTCAGGCGGTCGATGCCTGCCGCGAACCGGCTCAGGCTCTCGAAATTGTCGACAATCACGGAAATGGCGCTGAGCACTGCGGAAAAGGCGCCGGCGGCCTGCACGGCGCTGCCGACTTCAAGCTTTCCCGAGAGCACTTGAGAGGCGATGATGGCGCTCGGCAACACGATCGTCAGCATGCTGTAGGCATACTGGAACAAGTTGAGGAACAACTGGCTGCGGATGAGTTTGTTGTAATTGTCATAGGCCGCCTGGAAGCGGCGTTGGACCTGGCGCGATTCCTGCGCCTCGCCGCGATAGAACGCGATCGCCTCGGCATTCTCACGCAACCGCACCAGGCCAAAGCGGAAGTCCGCCTCGCGCCGCAATTGGTGAAAGTTGAGTCCGATCAGCACCCTGCCGAACAGGAAGAGCGTGACCAGCGTCCCGCCGATGGCATAAAGCGCGAGGAAGTACACCATTGGCCGCGAGATGGACCAAAGCACGCTGCTGAATGCGACCAATTGCAGGATCGACCCCAGGAGGATCAGCAGGAAATACAAAGACCTCTGCGTGAAGGTGTTGATGTCTTCCGAAATGCGCTGATCGGGATTGTCGATCGCTGCAACGCCATTGAGGTGGTAGAAGTGGCGATTGCCGAAGTACTTTTCCAAGAACCGGTTGGTCAGCCAGCGGCGCCAGAGGATCCCGAGCTTGTCGCGCACGTAGTAGTAGAAGGCGTAGATCGGCACGGCCACAATCAGCAGCGCCAGGCATTCCTTGATCGCGTCCCAGAAACGCGGCTCGTTGTGGGCGGCAAGGGCGGAGGTGAATTCGCCGGTCTGCTCATTGAACAGGACCGCGAAGCGCGTTTGCCCCAAGAGCAACGCGATCAGCAGCGCAAGCAAGCCCCGCGCCTTCCATTTCTCTTCCAGTTTCCAGTAGGGCGCCGCCAGGACCCAGAACCGCTGCCAGAGGTGACGATCGACGCTCTTCATGGCTTTCCTCTGTCGTCCCGGACAGGATTCCTGGCGTGCCTGGGGGTCCTCCTACGGCTGCGCGGTTGGTCCGGGGCAGTATGGCACGCTGGCGTGGCCGTAAGCAAGGCGCAGCGTCAGAGGCAGCTTGGCCGCTGCCGTATACTCAAGCCGAAGCGATACCGTAGGTCACGTCGGCGACCTTCGCATCCCTGGATGAACAATGTCACACTGGGAATGACAGCAGATCGTCCATTGGAAATCGTCCGCAATGCGGCTCCAGCCTTCTACTTTCGTGACGGGGGGCGATGATGAGGCGTTGTATTTTCCTGCCGCTGATTTTCGTGACGCTCGGCCTTTTCGGCGGGCAGACCGCCGTCGCGGCTACGCTGACGTTCGCGCCCGCCGCCGATGCGCGCACGGTCGAAGCCCAGCCCACCGTCAATTTCGGCATCAGCACGCTGGGCACACGCGGCGGAACCGGCCAGCAGGTGCAGACGTTTTTCCGTTTCAACGTGGCAGGCGTCAGCGGGCCGGTGACTGCGGTCAAGCTGCGGCTCTATGTTCTCGACGGAACGAACGACGGTCCGGTGCTCTACAACACCGATGACAACACATGGAGCGAACTCGGGATCAACTGGAACAACCGGCCGCACTCCGTGGGCGCCGCCGCCTCGGACCTGGGCGCGCTCACGGCGGGCACGACGGTCGAGATGGACGCGAAACTGCTGATCAATGGCAACGGATCCTATAGCATCAAGATCTGGCAGGCGTCGATGGACGCTGCGACGTTCGACTCGCGCGAAGGCAGCCAACCGCCTCAGCTTGTGGTGACCTACACCGCGGCGAGCGGCCCTTGCGCCGGCCAGGCAGACGGCACCGTGTGCAGCGACGACAACGCCTGCACCACCGGCGACCGCTGCGTCGGCGGCGCGTGCCAGCCCGGCGCGGCGGTCGTTTGCGACGACGGCAATGCTTGCACGACCGACACTTGCAACACGGTTTCCGGTTGCAGCCACGCCAACGCCACCGCGGCCTGCGACCTCGACGGCAATGCCTGCACCGCGGACGCGTGCAGCGGCGGCGTGTGCGCGCCCGGCGCGGCCAACGTGTGCAACGATGGCGACACCTGCACCGTCGACAGCTGCACGCCCGCGACCGGCGTTTGCGTGTTCGCGCCGAGCGGTGATCCCGCGTGCGCTCCGCCAATCACCGGCAACACCCTCATCGCAAAGGGTTCCACGTGGCGCTACCTGGACAACGGCAGCAACCAGGGCACGGCCTGGCGCGCCGTCGCGTTTGCCGACAGCAGCTGGATGCAGGGACCGGCGCAGTTGGGCTACGGCGACGGCGACGAGGCCACGGTGGTCTCGTATGGCCCGAACGCGTCGAGCAAGTCCATCACGACCTACTTCCGCAAGACGTTTTCGCTCGCTGCGCTGCCGGGCCAGGCTGCCACGCTCTCGCTGCTGCGCGACGATGGCGCAGTGGTCTACTTGAACGGCGTGGAGGTGATGCGATCCAACATGCCAACCGGCACGATCACGTTCAGCACGCTGGCATCGAGCACGGCGGAGGGCGACTCATTCCTCACGGCGTCCGTGCCTGCCAGCGCGTTTGTCGTCGGCACCAACGTGGTCGCAGTGGAAATCCATCAGGTGAACGGGACGAGTTCCGACATCAGCTTCGACTTGGAGCTCACGGTCGGCTCGACCACCTCCACCGGCTGCGTTCCGACCGAAGCCGTGGAGTCCAAGTGCAACGGGATCGACGACGACTGCGACGGCCTGACTGACTGGCTGTTGCCCATGGCCGCCAACCTTTGCACGACCACCGCCGTGGGCGCCTGCGGCCACGGCGTCGCGACTTGCCTCGACGGCGTGAGGACTTGCTTGACGCCGCCGCCCGTCGCGGAGGCGCTCAACGGCGAAGACGACGACTGCAACGGCATCACGGACGACGTGCCGGCGGGCACGACCAGGCCCGTCGCCGCGCGCGTCACCGTGTCGCCGGCGATGTGGAGCGAGGGCAAGACCATCGCCAACGGCGTCGCGGAGACGCTGAGCCATGTCGGCATCCCCTATGTCACGCCAAATACTGCGAATTCGACGAGCGACTGGGCGACTGCGCTCGCGGGGCTGAGCGGCTATTCGCTGCTGGTGATTCCAGGCTACGTCGAGTCGGGCGCGGTCACGAGCGCGCAGCTGACGGCGCTGCAGACGTGGGTGCAGAACGGCGGCGTGCTGGTGGTGGGCAAGCCGGCCGGCGCCGGACTGCTCGGATTGTGTGGCATTTCCGCAGCGACGACGCGCACCGACGCCAAGACGGTCCGCATCGCGAACA
>CAINLT010000381.1 GCA_903850505.1 uncultured Myxococcales bacterium
GCCGCTGTACGCCCTTGAACCCCGCCGGCAGCGCGCGCGGTTCAATGCCCTCGAACGCCGTCAGCCGGTCCACAAACGCCTGCCAACCATCGTCGCCCGCTTCATGGTCCGCCGCCAACTGCACGAGCGCAGGCGCCAAGTACGGGTCCACGCGGCGTTCGCCCGTCGCATCGGGCGGCGCCAATTCGTCCAGATCCGTCAACGCCGCTGCGTGCTTGCGCAGCCACGCCACCGGCAGACGCGCCATTTCACCGTCCGCCAAGCGGATGTAGCGCGCGCCGGCCTTCCACGCCTTGATGACGTCAGACAGCGCGACTTCCAGGTCGCCCGCGAAGATCTCCACGCGCACGCCGAACCAGTCGATGCCACTGCGGATCTTGACCTGCGGCACGACGATGCGGCGACTGGCGCGCAGACGCGTCAACTCTTCCTGGCCCTGAATCTCGGCACCGTCGCGCTCAAACGCGGGCAGGTGGTCGAGCAGGAAGTCCAGCGCCTCGTCGGCGGGCAGGCTCGCGGGCAGCACCGCGCCGACCGCACGCGCCACGCGGGTGTGCCAACGCTGCTCAAAACTCGTGTCGCGCTGCCACAAGGACGGCGGAACCGGCCGACCGTGCGTGTCCGGGTGGTGCGAACGGGCAAAAACCTTGGGACCACTGCCGGCCATGAATTCGATGACGTCGTGGTGTTCCACGCGTCGACCCGCCTCGCCATCGTCGGCGCGGTAGTGGAACCAGAGGGAGACGGTCAGCTGCTCGTCCAGCTCTTCCAGCTTGATGACGGCGATCGCCACGGCCACGCGCGCCTGCGGCAGGGCCGTCGTGCGTTCCACGAGCGTCACGTCGCTGCGCAGCTGCGGCAGCACTTCCCGGGAGAAATCGGGAATCTCCGATGCAGCGACCTGCACCGCGCCTGTCCGCAGCAGCTTGAGCACGGCGGGCGCGGAGCAATCCGGGCGCACCATGCACTTCTCACCGCGCAGATACAGCCACGGCGACGGCCCGGGCATCAGCACAAAATCGTCGCCGGTACGCCCCGGCACGCTCGACTGCACTTGCGCGCGCAGCTCGATGCCGCCACCTGGCGTGTCCTGAATCAGCACGCTGACAGGTCGCAGCACGCCGTCGACGGTCGCGTCTTCACTGTCCACGCGGAGCGTGAACGGCTCGGCATCGACGAAGAGCCGCAGGAACACGTCGACAAAGCCCGGCTGGATCGTCCGCACGCGCAGGTCGTGCCGGTTGACGAGGCAGAGCACGGGAATCAGGTCGTCGCGGTTCTCCGCCGGATCGTCCTTGGTGCGGTAGCCAAAATGGCCCACGACGCTCGGCGTCCAGCCCAGGACCACGCCCGCGGTCTTCTTGCCGCGATCAGAAAGCGAGCGCTTGCGCCGCACGACGCCGACGGTCGTCTCGCCTTGCGCCTGATGCAGCGTCAGGTCGTAGCCGATCCAGCTCGCGCGCAGATCGTTGACCTTGGGCGCGCCTGTCGGCAGATCAAGCTGCCGCCAGCCACCGCGCTGACCTGGACGCGGATCGGTCGCGCCCGCCGCCGCCAGGTTGTGCTGGAGCGCCAGTGCGGCCGCCATCGCGTGCATACACGCGTCGTCGCCTTCCTCACACGAGCAATCCCAGCCATCCAGCAGCGCGCCTTCGGAAGTCTGCTCCAGCGTCAGGTTCACTTCGTCCGCGCCTTCGCGCTCGGGTCCAACCAGCACGAGGTAGCGCGGGCTGTCGGGCGCCTGGCGAACGATGCGCTGCACGAGGCCATTGCGGAAAGCTTCAGCACCGGCCAATCGCGCGCGGTTGCCAATGCTGCTTTCCAATAAACTCAGGTTCAATCGCATGTATCGGTCTCGGCAGAAGGACTTGAATCAGTGGCGTCATCGGGCTGACTGTCGGCGGCAGGGCCGTCGTCCAGATCGTCGTCAGCCGATTCGCCCGGGATCGGGCCAGCCATCTCGTGCACGAACACGGTGGCGAAGGAGCCCGCAGGCAGGATGAAAGAGAGGACAAGAGCGGGGACGCCGTTGGCGTCGACCTCTTCGACGACGGTGACTTCCGTCGGATGAATGGCGATCGGCCGCCGCGTGCCTTCGGCCAGGGAGCCGAGCACCGCAAACTGCGCTTCCGTCAGGCCCATGCTGTCCAGCACGGCGTGTTCCAGTTCCGCCGCTTCGCCCGTCGGCCGAATCATCTTCGGTCCCCACATCGGCGCGGTAATCGTCACTTCGCGGCGTTCAAGCCGCGCCTGCTCGCGCGCCGGGTCGTCCGTCGTAAACGTGCCGCCGGTATCCGGCTTCTGGCACACATCGCCGGGCAGCACCCGGTCAAAGAGGCCGCGCGCCAGCCGCTCCGCCAGCGTGCGATTAAACACCTCGCCCTGCAGCGCGGACGCCGCGAGCCGCCGCAGCGAGCGATCGCCCAAATGCAGCACGTGCGTCGTGCCATCGGGCGTCTGCACGCGCGTCATCTGCTGTGCGCCAAGCGTCAGCGCGAATCCTGCCGCGAGCGTCGACCCGCCGTGACCCATGCGCTGGCTGCCAAAAAAGTTCGGTACGCCGCTGGCCTGCAGCACCGCGATCTTGGCCTCGGCGCGCGCCTTCGCGTCCGGAACCACGTCCCGCAGCCGCAGAACAAAGCGATTGCCAGCCAAGTGGCCCGTGCGCAGCTTGTTGCGGTGCGCCTTGACCTCAAGCACGCGGATCCGGTCCGTGTCGATGCGTGAAATGCGGTCTTCCGCCGATCGCGGCACGCTCAGCCACTGGCGGGTAATCGCGCGGCGATCCTTCAGCCCGGCCATGCCGATGTCGCGGTTGGACACGCCCAGGGCGCGCGAGACGTGGCGGCGCAGCGATTCCGCCGCGACATCGACCTTCTCAATCCACAGGTACAGATGGTCGCCCTGGCCGCTTGGCAGGTAGAGCGGGATCTCTTCTACTTGAAAATCCTCAAGTTCCACTCGCAGACGGCCGCCGCAACCGGGCAGGTCGGCGGTCACGCGCGGCAGCGGGTGCAGCGGCGCGAAGGGACAGTGATGGTCTACCGCGTCAGCCATGGGGCATGTACGATGCACTTTCTTGGCCATCTGCGCAACGACCTCGTGGCTTTGACGTGTGCCGTCCGGCGGAATGCCCATGCGGACCGGCAGATTGCGCCGCAGCGCGGGCCGTTGCACACTGAACGACTGGAGGCGCTGACGATGGCGGAGAGCGATGCGCGTGTGACAGGGGCCGATCCGCAAGGTGACGCAGGCGTTCAGGATTCTGGCGACGCGGCGATCGGCGACATTGGCCCGGCGGCGCAAGCGGTCTGCGATGCGATCGGCGATCTGATGGCGTTTTGGGGCTTCCAGCGCTCGCACGGTCGCATTTGGGCGCTGTTGTTCCTCATGGAGCGCGAACTCCACGCTGGCGAACTCGCGGCGACGCTGGGGTTGAGTGCGGGCCAGGTGTCGATGGCGCTGCGCGATCTGGACCACTGGGGCACGATCCACCGCGTGCACGTGCCGGGGAGTCGCCGTACGTGGTTTCGCCCGGAGACCAACCTGTTCCGGATGGTCTCGCGCGTGTTCCGCGACCGCGAACTGGAGCAGATTCGCACATTGGCGCGCACGTTGCAGCAGGCGCGCGCGGAGCTGCAAACGTCAGGCCGCAAGGATCGCGCGGTGGAATTCCGGCTGCGGCGGATTGAAGGCTTGATCGCGGCGGCCGAGCTGGGGCGGAGCCTTGTGGAGCGGCTGGTGGCCGGGACGTTGCTTCCGCGGGCCGTGCTGGCAGCGCTGGATCGGGCGATCGCCGACTAGCGGCCAAAGCCAATCGCGCACCCGAGGTACGGCAAGGGCAGGCTCCGCGAGCAGTGCGACCCGTTCAGGCGGTCGTCGGATTGCCACACGCAGTCCGTGACGTTGACGACGGCCGTACCGCCGAGGCTGCACCGCCAGCGCATGCCGGTTTCGTAGCGCGTCTCGACGAACAGCTCAAGGTTGACCCACCAGCCCGGATCCCAGTGCGGACCGTAAGTTGGGCTGCCCATGATGAAGTCGGTCACGCGGTCGCCAGCGCGGCCCCGTGTGGCGCCCAAGCCGAAGCCCCAACGCAATGGAACGCGGCCGCGGCGATAGCGCAACATGGCGGCGAACTGCGGGCCAAAGCCCCAGCCAGCGCCTGCGCCGATGGAGACGTCGGGGTGAACGTCAGCGTCAAACATCGCGCCCGCCGCGCCAACCGGTGTGCCCAAGCCGAGTTGCGCCTCGGCGGCAAAGTGGCCCCAGCCGTAGAGCTTGCTGGGCGCCGTCGGGTTGGGCGTGCCGGCTTGTGCGGGCAGCGCGAGCAACGCGATGAACAGGACGAGCAGGGCGCGGTTCATGGGCACTTCGATGCGCTGCACGAGGCGAGCGCGCTGGCGTTCTGGATGCCGCCCAGCGCGCTTTGGCAGCCGAACAGGCAGACGATGTCGCCGGTCGCGCACTTGGCCGCGCATTGCAGGCCAGCGGTGATGGCTTTCACACACGCGGGATCGGGCGAGCACGCGTCAAATTCGCCGCCGCATTGCGCCTTGAGGCAATCGGCTTTGGCCTTGAGCGTTGCGTCGCAGTCCAGCGGGCACGTGCTCGCGCTCTCGGACTTGTCGCACACGCCGTCGCTGCACACGGCGACGACTGGGCAATCCGCCGGGCAGTTGCCCGAGTCTTCCCCAGGCTCGCACGTGTTGTTGCCGCAGACGGAGGAGACCGTGCAGTCGGCCGGGCAGCTACTGCTGGTTTCGCTGCCAGAACAGGTGCCGTCGCCGCATTTGCCGGCCACGCCGAGGCAGTCGTAGCCACAGCTCGCGCTCGATTCCGTGGGCTGGCAGATCCCGTCGCCGCAAATCGCGCTCGTGGCCGTGCCCGCGCACGTCGTGAACCCACATTCGGGCGCCGTGAGCGGCTTGCTCTTGGTGTTGTTGCCGAGGTTCTGTGCGCAGAATTCGAGTTGGCCGGTGTCGCCGTTGGCGTCACTCGCGCACATCAACGCAGTGCCGAGGACGTCAGCACACGTCGAGTCCTGACTGCACGCCGCGACGGCGCTGGGGCAGAGCTTCTTCATGCACCCGACTTCAGCGAACGCTTCCGGCGCGCAGTCCAATTCGCACGTCATGCCGCTCTCGGGTTTCTGGCAGAAGCCGTCGCCGCAGACCGGCTGCTTGCAGTCGGCGGGGCACGTCACGCTGGTCTCCGGGCTGGTGCAGAGGCCGTCGCCGCAGCCGAGCTTGGGGCCGCTGTCGGGAACGCCGATGTCCGCGCTGCTGTCGGGTCCGCTCGTGTCGGCCGTGCTCGTGGCATCGCTGGCGTCGGCGACTGTGACGTCGTTCGGGATGGCACTGGTGTCGTCAATCGTGTCATGCGCCGTGTCCGCGCTGCTGTCCGTCAAGGCCGCGCCACCGCCGGACGCTGTGGCGCCGCACGCGCCAAGGTAAACCGTCATCGCGCCAAGCCACCAGCTGTTCGTTCTGCGTCCGCGCGTCATGACACCTCCGCTACCGACGATAGACGTTGCGGCGCGTGCGTTCAAGGCCACAGTCGCCTGCCGACCCACACGCCGCCGACCATGCCGAGGCCCTGTGCGATGGCGAACCCGGGTACGTCAACGAGGCGGATCCCGGCGAAGGTGTCCGACCACGCGCGCGCGAACGTGACCGCGATGTTGGCAAATGAGGTGGAAGACGTGAACCAGTAGGCCGCGGTAATCCACGCGGCGATGACCCACGGCGCGGCGGCGGGGCGTTGGCGCACGACGCCGCGGATGACGAGCAAGAGGCCGAATGTGGCGAGGAATTCGCCGAGCCATTGGCCGGTGCCGGTGCGGACGTGGGTTGACGGGGTGAAAGCCGGCAGGTCGAACATCAGGTTGGCGAGTGCGGTCCCGGTCAGGCCCCCGAGCACCTGCGCGACGATGTAGCCAAGCGCGCTGGCAAATGGCAGGTCGCGCTGCCACAACGCAGCGAGCGTCACCCACGGATTGAAGTGCGCGCCGGAGACCGGCCCAAGGACGGCGATGAGCGTCACCAGCGTGGCCGCCGTCGCCAGCGTGTTGGCCAGAAGCGCGACTGCGACGTTGCCGCCGGCGAGCCGCTCCGCCATGATCCCCGAGCCCACGACGGTCGCCACGAGCAAGGCCGTGCCAATCGCCTCGGCGAGAATCTTGCGCTGCATTTCCTGGGTCATGGACTCGTTCTCCCGCTGGGGCTGAGCGTAGCAAGACGGCGAGGGCGCTGTCATCTGCCGCGCGCGTCACCCGTGGGTCGCCAGCGCCTGCAGCCGCGCGCGAACTTCCCCGCGGGCAACCTTGCCCGGCCCGGTGCGCGGCAGCGGATCCGCCGTGATGAGCCACACTTCCGGTCGCTTGAACGACGCCAGGTTGGCGAGATGGCGCTGGATCACGTCGGTCAGCGGCACCTCTGCCACAGTCAGCCACGCGGCGACGCGCTGGCCAAGCACGCGATCAGCCACGCCAACCACGCAGGCTTCGCGCACGCCGGGGATCGTCAGCAACGCGGCCTCGACTTCCTCCGGCGTGATGTTTTCGCCGCCGCGCAGGATCAGCTCGCCCTGCCGACCGGCGACCCACAGCCGGCCGATCTCGTCCAACCGGCCGAGATCGCCAGTGTGGAGCCACCCATCGCGCACGGGCGAGGCTTCGCCGATGTAGCCGGAGAGAAGCTGTGCGCCGCGGACCTGAATCTCGCCTGTCACCACCCGCAATTCCACACCGGGAATCGCCGGGCCAACGCACATCGCGTCATCTGCGCGCGGCCAGGGCGTGCGATCCAGCCGGGTCGCCAGCGGCGCGGTGGCGACCTGGGCGGCCGTTTCCGTCATGCCAAAGCTCGGAAGCACCGGCCATCCGGCGGCACGCGCCCGATCGACCAAATCCGGCGGGCAGGGCGCTCCGCCAATGACGACGGCCAGCAACTCGCGCGGCGCCGCGACCTGCTCATCCAGCAGTCGGGTCAGCTGCGCCGGCACCAACGACGCGAGCCGCGGCTGCATGGTGTGCATCAGTTCCGCGAGAGCCTGCGTCGATGGCTGATCGGCGAGCAACACCACCATCCCCAGGCGCTCCGCGCGCTGGAGGATCATCAGCCCCGAAACGTGACAGACGGGCAGGCAACACAGCCAACTTCCGCCCGGCTGGCGGCCAAACTGCGCCAGAGCCGCATCCGTCCCCGCGTTGAGCGCGCGCCACGAAAGTCGCACGCCTTTTGCCGGACCCGTGCTGCCCGACGTGAACAGCAGCGTGGCGATGGCGGCCGGATCGACGGAACTCGGAAGCGTTGTCGCTTGCGGCATAGTTCCAAGTTTTTTCAGGTTCATGACATGTAAAACATCATGAAACAGATCTTGAGGCAGATCGCGGTCAACCAGAAGTGCCGCGGGGAGCGTGCGGGTCAACAGCGCCTGGACTTCCACGGCCGTCAGGCGCGGATGCAGCGGCAGCCAAGTCGCCGCGAGTAGTCGGACGGCATGCCATGCGACGACCGTTTTTGGCGCATTTCCAGCCCACGTCGCCACGACCGATCCGGGCTTCACGCCCAGCCCCGCGAGGTGCGCCGCCAGCGTGTGGGCTTGCCGCAGCAGCGCGCCAAGTGTGACCGGCAGGACGCCTTCGGCAGTCGCGTGCAGGAGCGCGATCGGCTCGGGCTTCGCGACCGGAAGGCGCCAGCGGCCGGCGGTCACCTGCAGCTCCGGGGGCTGCCAAGCGTGCGGCCACAGCAAGTGCGTCGCCAAACCGGCTGGCTGCGGCGCGGGCAGCACGGCCGCGAGTTGGGCGAGGTGGGCGAGTCCGACCGGGCCTTCGAAGGAACTGCTGAGGACGACGCGGATTCCGTCTGCGTGCAGCGCCGCGACGTCGGCGAGGAGCTTCGCGGCGCTGCCCCACAAGGGCGGCTTCACCACGACCACTTCGCACAGCCCGGCGCGTGCCGCGGCGAGCACGGCGTCGACGGAGCTGTCGATGGCGTCCGCCGCAACGGACACGACCGAAGGCTTTGTCATGTCCTTGATCGGCAAAGGATCTTCGACATATTCGACACCCGCCGCGGCGCAGGCTTCGAGCAGTTCCGCAAGGTCCAGGCGCTGCGCCCAGCCCCGGTTCACGTCCACGCGCAGCGTCCACCCGTGCGCGTGCGCCGCGTGCAGCGCCTGCGCCAGAAGGTCGGGCGGCTCCTTGCCCGTCAGCTTCACCTTCAGCCAGCGCAGCCCTAGCGCCGCGAGTTCCGCCTGCGCGGGCTCCGCCTGCAACTGGGCAAAATCAACGAGCCCTTGCAGTTCGATTTCCGCCCGCGGCGGCACGGTCCATTGCGGAAACTCGGCGTGCAGCCACGCCGCCAGCGAGACGCCTTCCTGCTGCGCCTCCAAATGCAGTTGCGCCATCGCTTCCGCGAACCGTTCGACCGCGTCGCGATGCTCGCCGTCGCCGCGCAGGCTCGCGGCATCAGGCGCATCGCCCCAGCCCGTGAAGACGCCGTCGGTGCACGAGAAAAGCGTGCCGCTTATGCTGGATTGCGCGCCGCGCGCGGTCGCCAGGTGGCGCGCCGGGATGATGTAGCGGCGAGGTGGCAGCCAGGCGATCGCCATGTCACCCGGCCATCCGCGAAAGCAGGATTCCGCCGGCCGCCAGAATGCCGTACGCGAGGTGAAAACGCGCCGTCGCCCCCAGCAGCGGGTTGAGGACAGCCGGATCGCGCGTCGACCACAGCGTGCGGTTGAGCTTTAGCGCAGTTCCGAGAATTCCTACTGGCATGAAATAGCGCACATAGAGTCCACCGCGGATTGGCGACGCCCACTCCTGCAGGAGGATCAGCAACGGCCAAGCGATCGCGCCAAAGACCAGAATCGCGTATTCAACGCGCACAAATTTCGCGCCAAACCGCACTGCGAGCGTACGCTTGCCGACCTTGACGTCGGTGTCCATGTCGCGCAGGTTGTTGACGACGAGGATCGCCGTGCACGTCGCGCCAGTTGGAATCGACCAGAGCGCGCTGGCGACGCTGACGGAGCCGGTCATGACAAAGTAAGTGCCCATCGTCGCGACAAAGCCGAAGAACAACATCACAAAGACGTCGCCAAGACCTTTGTATCCCAGGGGAAATGGCCCACCGGTATAGGCGATACCGCTCAAGATCGACGCCACGCCGATCCAGACCAACGGCCAGCCGCGCAGCCAGACAAGGTAGGTGCCGCTAAGCGTCGCCAGCGCGAACGCCAGGAACATCGCGATCCGCATCTGCCGCGGCGTCACCAGCCCAGCTTGGACCGCCCGCATCGGACCCACGCGCTCGGACGTGTCCGCGCCCTTCTCAAAGTCAAAGACATCATTGGCATAGTTGGTGCCGAGTTGGATGAACAAGGCGCCGAGGAACGCCGCCAGCCAAGCCAGCCCGTTCGCCCCCGGCTCCCGCACCGCCAGCGCGCCACCGATGAGCAGCGGCGACACGACGGCGGTCAGCGTCGCCGGACGCGAGGCCACCAGCCACATCTTCACACGGGACATCTGCGCCATGGCCACCTACGGCAAACGCGGGAATTTGCCGAAATCGGGCTTGCGCTTCTCCAGCCACGCATCGCGGCCTTCCTGCGCTTCTTCGCTCATGTAGAACAGCAGCGTCGCGTTGCCCGCGAGCTCCTGCACGCCAGCTTGACCGTCCAGCGCTGCGTTGAAGCTCGCCTTCAGGCAGCGCAGCGCCAGCGGCGAATGCTGCAGGATCTGCCGGCACCAATCGACCGTCTCCGTTTCCAGATCCGCGACCGGCACGACCTTGTTCACAAGGCCCATTTCCAGCGCTTCCGCCGCGCCGTACTGCTTGCACAGGTACCAGATTTCCCTGGCTTTCTTCTGGCCGATGATGCTGGCGAGGTAGCTGGCGCCAAAGCCGCCGTCAAAACTGCCGACTTTGGGACCCGTCTGGCCGAACTTGGCGTTTTCCGCAGCGATGGTCAGGTCGCACACGACGTGGAGCACATGGCCGCCGCCAATGGCGTAGCCGGCGACCATCGCAATGACGGGCTTGGGCAGCGTACGAATGTCGCGCTGGAGGTCCAGGACGTTCAAGCGCGGAACCTTGTCGCCGCCCACGTAGCCTTTGGCGCCGCGGACGCGCTGGTCGCCGCCCGAGCAGAACGCTTCGCTGCCCGCGCCGGTCAGGATGATGACGCCGACCTCGCCGTCCTCGCGCGCCTGGGCAAACGCGTGGATGAGCTGCTGCGTCGTCTCGGGGCGAAACGCGTTGTGCACTTCCGGACGGTTGATGGTGATCTTGGCGATTCCCTCGGCTTTGTCGTAGAGAATATCGCTGTAGTCTCCGGCCTTTTCCCAGGCGATGGTCATGGACTTCCTCATTCTGCGTTGATGGTGCTGCGCGCCTGAGTTTTCAGTCGGCAGTGAAATGGAGCGTACACGCAAGCGCCGGCGGCGACAACGCGGATGGCCAAAACGTCAATCCAATGCCGCACGCGTGGAGACGGCTGCGCCCCACCACTGCACGCCGGTCGGCGCCTTGAACGTGCTGGAATACGTGGCTTTGCCAGTCGTCGTGTCGACTTCATACACGTTGGTGTCGTCCGAAAAGCCGTAGAACTTGCCGCCGAACCACGCGAAGCCCCAGAGGTCGCTGACGCCGGTGTCGCCGATCGTCTTGAGCACGGTGCCGTTCTTGGGGTCGACTTGCACGAGGATGTCGGTGCCACCAAAGCTGTTGGAATCCTTGACGGTGGCGAAGGTGCCGATCGATTCGACTGAGAACGCGTCGCCTGATGACGAATAGCCGCTGTACGCGCCGAGCTTGGTGACCTTGGCGGTGCCGCCGGTGACTTCGATGAGGTTCCATGTGCCGCTGTTGCCGATGCCGATCAGCGCTTCATCGCTGGGCTTGACGGTGCCGGCGGGCACAAACGTGAGGCCGTTGAAGGACTCGGGCAGGGACGCGAGCCACGTGCACTTGGCGGTCTTGCTGTCGCACTTGAACAGGTCGTCAAAAGTGACGCCGTAGAGCGCGCCGTTCTTGTCCATGGCGATGTCCGTCATCGAGCCGGGGTTCATGTTGAAGGAGAAAAAGCCGATCTTGACGAAGCCCGATTTGTCCATGCGATACAACGTGTCGGAACTGTGGGCAAAGACGAACGCGAGGCCGCCCCCGATCGCCACGTCCGAGCCGCTGCCGGTGTCGACCGCGCCCGTGTCGGGGTCAAAGAAGCTGTCGAAGTCGATGACGTCAGGACCAGTATCTGCCGTCGTGCTGCCCGTGTCGCTGCCGCCGGTGTCGCTGATGCCCGTGTCCTTGACGCTGCCGTCCGTGGTGCCCGCGTCGCCGTTCGCGCCCGTGTCGCTGCCCAGGGCGTCGCTGCCGTCGGTCGCGCTCGCGTCGTCGCTGCTGCCGCTGCCGTCTTCAACGAGCACGCTGCCATCCGCGGTGAACTTGACGTCGCTGCCCTTGGCGTCGGCGTTGTAGTAGCCGCCGCCGTTGCTGGTGGTGTTGGAGCACGCCACGCCAAGCACGGCGAGGAGAAGGGCTGTCGTCAGATTGCTGTTTGCTTTCATGGTAATCGGCCTCTCTTGTCAGGTCGTCTATTGGACGGTGCACTGCTGCAGGATCTGCAGGTCATCAAAACGATGGTAGTTGGTTGCCCAGCCCGTTGTGCCAGAAAAGCCAATAAATCCGCCGCGAAACTTGAAATTTGGAATGGCCTTGTTGATGATCTCGGTTCCATCCAAGGTCATACGCACAACATCGCCCTTGATCTCGACGGTCACGGCGTGCCACGCAAGGTCCTCGATAAACGGCACGCTGGCCCACAAGTAGTGGTTGCTCGCGTCGCCGTTCTGCATGATGCCGATGTGGTTGTCGGTCGTCGGGTCGTAGTTCGGGTCGCCGTTGTTGTGCCACGTGTCGATCTCGATGTGGAACGCCTCGATCGCCATCGCGCCGCCCGCCTGTGCGCAGTCGCCCGCGACGCCGTAGCCCAGGCAGCCGCCCGCGCCCGC
>CAINLT010000382.1 GCA_903850505.1 uncultured Myxococcales bacterium
CGCCGATGCCTTCGTTCTGGTACGCGGACTTGAGCGCGCCGCCGTACATGCTGATGTCGCGGACCTTGGCCGTGCTGCCGACCAACGTGTTGGCGTCGTCGACGTGACCGGTCAGCATCGCCGCTTCCATTTCGATGACGAGGCGGCGAGAAAACGCGATGCGCTTTTCAAAGCGGAGCCACAAGTCGCCGGAGAACGCCGTGGCGCCGCGCGGCATGAGCTGGTTGGACTTGCCCTTGAGCGCGTCGTTCAGCGTGAGGTCGGACGTCGAGGAATTGCTGGCGAGATCGTTGGTCTGCGCGCGGTACATGGCGTAGACGCCCCAGTCAAAAACCGACTCGTGGTTGTCCAACAGCGCGGCCTTGCGCGCGTCCACTTCCGTCGGCGTCATCGGCTTGGAGAAGATGGAGATCGACGCCTGGCGCACGTCGTCGGATTCTTCCATGTCGCGCGCCTGGCCGTCGGGCCGCGTCGTGTCGATGGCCGTCATGCCCTGCGATGCGAAGTCGTAAGCGAGCGCGACGTAAGCCGGGCCGATCTTGGTGACGAACGCGATGCGGTCGGCGTAGCTGGCAAAGTCGGCGTCATAGCCGGCGCCTTCCCAGGTCTGGCGCGGTCCGCCGTAGTATTCCGTTGGGCGGCCGCCATCCCAGCCATCGCCGCCGCCGCCGTTGGCAAAGATGCCAAGGCCCCAGTTGGACGCCTGACGGCCGATACGCAGGACGCCGAGCATGGTCTTCCATTCGGCGTACGCTTCTTTGACCGCGATGACGCCGGGACGCATCGAGGTGCTGAACGCGACGAGCGGGACGTCCGGACGTTGCAACGCGCCGGCGTAGTCCGGATTGCTGCCCATCACGTAGTTGTCCATAATGTCGAACGTGGTGAAAATACGAATGGTGTCGCTGACATGGATCGTCGGCGCGAAGCGGATGCGCATGTTGGCGCCCGCGAGAGTCGATTCAGCGGCGGCCTTGCCAACCTGCGCGGCGTACTGCGAGCCGGCGTTGTTGGACGGCCAAAGCGAGAGCGGCGGCAAGATGGCGCTTGTCGTGACGACCTTGTTGCCCTGCGTCGCGTTGACGGCGGCCTGGCCCAAGTGACCATTGCTGATCAGGTCCGGGCGAAAGCGGAAGTAGCCGTGGTAGTCGACGTACGGATAGGTCGGCGCAGGCGGCGCGGCCGGAACGTCCCACGTGGTACCGCTGGACGTCGTGGTGGCTGCCGGTGTGCCCGCGTCCAGCTGATCGAGCAGCGAACCCGTGGCGGGCGTCGTCGCAGCCGGGACCGCAACCGCTGCCGGTGCCGGCGCGTCATCGGCAAAAGCCGCGCTGCCATACAACAAGCCCGCAGCCGCGAGCGCCGCGCGCACGGCATGCGCCCAGCGATTGGCGACGCCACAAGTTTCAGTTCGTTCGTTTGCGTGCAATGCTACCACGGTTGCCCTCCCCGTTTTGGCCGGGGCGGCATTTGACGACGACTGGCCGTTCCCGTCAACCAACCAAGGCGAAGTTGCAGATGATTGACCTGGACGCCAACGCGACGACCCCGCTCAGCCCGCAAGCGCGCGCGGCGATCACTGCGGCGATGGCGCAGGAATTGGGCAACCCGTCGTCGTTGCACGCCCGCGGCCAAGCGGCGCGCGCGTTGTTGGAGCAAGCGCGCAAGACCGTCCTGACGGCAGTGGGCGGCGCGGGCGGCAAGATCGTGTTCACGAGCGGTGCGACCGAAGCCAATGCCTTGGCGTGGCACGGCGTCCTGACTGCGCCCTGGACGCCAAAGCCGGTGCGGGTTGTGACGAGCGCCATCGAGCATCCGTCGATCGGCGCGCTGGTGAAGGCGCTGCGGCTGCGCGGCGTGGAAGTCGTGGAAGTGCCAGTCAACAGCGCGGGCCAGTTGGATGTGGCGGCCTATGCCGCGGCGCTCCAGCAACCGACGACGCTGGTGAGCCTCATGGCCGTCCAGAACGAGCTGGGCGGCATCTTCCCGATTGCCGAGTTGGCCGCGCGCGCACATGCGGCGGGCGCGATCTTCCACTGCGACGCGACGCAGGCGCCGGGACGCATCGCGCTGGACCTGAACGCGCTGGGCGTCGACCTCGCGAGCCTGTCGGCGCACAAGGCGGGCGGTCCGTCGGGAATCGGCGCGCTCTGGTTGCGCCGCGGGCAACGCCTGCAGCCGCTGGTCGCGGGGCATCAGGAAGATGGCCTGCGCGGCGGCACGGAGAACCTGCTTGGCGCGATCGGCATGGCGGCGGCTTTTGCCCTGCTGCCGGAGCGGCTCGCGGCGATGCCACGGCTCCGGCAATTGCGCGATCAGCTCTGGCAAGGGCTGCAGGCGGCGGGACCGGTTGCGCGCAATGGCGACGTCGCGCCGGATCTGGAGACGGGTCACGTGCTGAACGTCGCGTGGGCGGGCGTGGATGGGGCGCGGCTGGTGCGGGCGCTGGATCTCGAGCACGTCTGCGTGTCCTCGGGCGCGGCGTGCGCGTCCGGGACGCAGGAGCCCTCGCACGTGCTGCTGGCGTGCGGGCAGACGCCGATGCAAGCGCGCGGCGGGCTGCGTTTTTCGTTGGGACCCCAGACCACGCTTGCGGAAATCGACCACGTCGTCCAACTCCTGCCGAGCCTTCTGGCGCGCGTCCGCGGTCCGCATCTGCGCCAGTTGTGACCGAATCGTTGCGGCACACGCCAGCGTCACGTCGCGTTTGCGTTGCGTGAGCGGCGGGGTGTGGTACCCTGCGTGGGACCGTCCATCTCTTGCTGCGGTCCTTTTTCCGTCCCCACAAGGGCGACGTTCGCGCTGATGACCCTTTGTGCCCTGCCCCAAATGCCGCGTCCGTGGACCGACCTGCTCGCGGAAGCGGGCGACACGCGCGCGCCTGCTGAAGTCGTCGCTGAGATGCGCGCCGTGATGCGTTTGCCCGTTGGCGCCCGCGTCGCCGTGGCCATGTCCGGTGGCGTCGATTCCAGCGCCGTCGCCGCGCTCCTTGTAGAAGCCGGCTATGAAGTCTTTGGCCTGACCGCGCGCTTGTACGACGTCGATCCCGCGATGATCGGCCGCGCCGGCACATGCTGCGCGCCGGAAGACGCCCGCGATGCCCGCTCCGTGGCGTGGTCCCTCGGCATTCGCCATTACACGCTCGACGAACGCGAAGTCTTCGCCCGCGCCGTCATCGACCGCTTCGTCGCCGACTACGATCGCGGCGACACGCCCAATCCGTGCGTCGAATGCAACCGCACGCTGAAGTTTGAGGTGCTTGTGCAGGAAGCGCGCGCGCTCGGCGCCCAGGCGCTGGCGACCGGTCATTACGCGTGTCTCGATCTCGACGCCGACGGCCAGCCTCAGCTGCGGCGCGGCGCCGATCCCCAGAAGGATCAGTCGTATTTCCTGCACCCGTTGACCGCCGATGTGGGCGCTTTCGTGCGCTTTCCGCTCGGGTCCTGGCACAAGACGCAGGTCCGGGGCCACGCTGCGCGCTTGGGCGTGCCGACTGCGGAGAAGCGCGAATCGATGGACGTTTGCTTCGTCGCCGCGAGCACGCCGCGGGACTTCGTCGCGGGCCAACGCGGCGCACGGCCCGGCGCGATCGTCGATCTTGCCGGCACCCAGCTTGGGCGTCACGCCGGCATCGCCGGTTTCGCGGTCGGCCAACGTCACGGACTCGGCCTGCCGCCGCAGAAGCCGGAGGC
>CAINLT010000383.1 GCA_903850505.1 uncultured Myxococcales bacterium
CCATGCGCCGCGCCAGGCCTTCGCGCGCCAGATTGGCAAAAAGCGTCGCTTCATCCATGCCCTCGGGCACCGGAAAGCGCGGCAGCATCGGATCGGTCTTGCCCAGCTTGAAGTTGCAGCGCGCCGCGATCGCCAGCGTCGCCTCACAGAGCTGCGGCCAGCGGCCAAAACGCCGGCGCATCTCGTCGCCGTTGGCCAGATCCAGCTGCGCCGTCGGCAGGTCGCCCGCCTGCGCCTGAATCCCCAGGCCGATGCACATCAGCACTTCATGCGCCCGCGCTTCTTCCGGCTTGAGGTAGTGCGCGTCATTGGTCGCGACGCACGGCGTGTCGGTCTGCTCGCCCAGCGCGATGAGCTGCGGAACGACGGCGTCGTGCTCCTGCAGGCCGCCCAGCTGGCATTCCAGGAAGAAATTGCCCGGCGCAAACAGGGTTTTGTAGCGCGCCACCAGCCGCTTGGCCTCGGTCGGCTCGTTGCGCAGCAGCGCGTTGGCGATCTCACCGGACAGATCGCCCGACAGGCCGATCAGCCCCTCGGAGCGCTCCGCCAGCATGTCATGGCTGATGCGCGGCGGCGCGCCCGCGGGCGACTTCAGGTGCGCCATGGACACGAGAAACAGCAGGTTCTGCCAGCCCGTCTCGTCCATCGCCAGCAGCGTGACGTGGTGCACGCGCTTGACGTGCTCGCCCACGGGCCGCGCGTTGATGCCGATGCAGCAGCCGTAGATGCCCTTGACGCCGTGCTTGGCGCACGCGTCGGCGAACTCCAGCGCGCCGTGCAAGTTGTCGTGGTCCGTCAGCGCGATGGCGGGCATGCCCTCGGCTTTGGCGAACGCGACCATGTCGCCGATGCGCAACGCGCCGTCAGCGATGGAGAACTGGGTGTGGGTGTGCAGGTGGACGAAGGACATCGCGGGCGCAGCTTGCCAGAAGGCGGCGCGGGTGGCGAGGGGGCGGGTGTGGCGAGGGAGTTTTGGCGTTTACGCGCGGCGATCCGCGGTTTGGCCAAGGTGAACCGGGCTTTTTGCCGCGCGATGTCGGCCTGGACTAGGTCGATTCGGATGCTGGAGCTGGGTGATCTGAGGATTTTGCCGATCGATCCGCCGTTCTTGCCGATCGAGCCCAGGTTGTGACGAGTCGATCCGCCGTTGGCACGAAGTGGTCTTGTCTGGGCGGTGCTTGATCTCGGGTTTTTTGCTGAACGATCTGTCCTTCGGGCGGCTCGATCCGACGTCTCTGGCGTACGATCCGGGGATTTGGCTTTGTGCGCTGGGTCGCCGCCCGTCGCTGCATCGGTCCGGCAGGCCGCGCAGTCAGTTTGTCTGCGCGCCGGGGTGACGGAAGACCTTGGCCGGGCTGCGGCGAAGGAGGAGGTCTAAATGTCGTCCTTGGATGATGCCGCCGGACAAGCGCTCTCAAGCGCAGACACCGCCGAGAGCGTCGACGGGTAAGTGCCGGCCGTGGGTGGCGAGCTCTGTCTGAAGTGGCCAAAACTGCTTGGTTTTGCGGCTTGACGCCGGCGATGGAGGCGGCACGATGAGGCCGAACCGGCAGATCGGAAGTGCGGAGGCTGCGGAGGAGCCGGATGCGGACGGGAAGTTCAACAGCGAGAGTGGCTCGGCGTGCCTGGGCGCGGGGAATGAACGGCTTCGGCATGGCGGTTCGCGGATGGGGCGCGGCTAGTTCCTGCCAGTCGCGGACACCTTCTGATGGTTGGCTGCCTTTGCCGTGATGCCTCTCGAGCGCTTCGGCCTGCGCGCTAAGTTCGACACATTCCCGTTCGATGTCGCCGAGCGCTCCCACGGATGCTCGACCCACGACGTCATTCGGCATACGCGTCGCTTGCCGCGACAAATCCCCACGCAACCGCTATCCTCGACCTCGGAGAAGCAGCCATGCAGGCTTGGATCGCACTCACCCTTTGCCTTGTCACCTCGGTTGCGGCGTGCAGCGACGATCAGGCGATCGGTGGCGCTGGGCTCGATGCCGCCACGGATGCTGCGGCGGAGGAAGTCGCGCTGGGCGATGTCCCGGTGGATGAAGTCGACGCCGCGCACGACCTGGGGAGCGATGCTGTTTCTGTCGACCTCACGGCGGCGGACAGTGTCGATGTGGCGCCGGACGAAGTTGCCGCGGACATGGATGCAATCGCCGGCGCGACGGATGCTGCCTCGGCGGATGTGTGGCCGGCAGACCTGGCTGACCTTACACTTGACGCGGTCGACATCGCCGTAGACGCCCCCGCGTGCCCCTCGCCCTGCGACGACGGCGATCCCTGCTCCCTCGATACCTGTGTCCCCGGCGGCGGCTGCCTGAACACGCTCATTGCCGGCTGCGTCAGCCCGTGCGGCGATGGATTCTGTGGCGGCGAGGAGACTGTCACGAGCTGTCCGGCCGACTGCGCGTTCTTGATCAACCACTACGGCGGACCGTGCGCGACGCCTGGTTCGTGGGCGGGGTGCAAGTACGGCTACGTTTGCGTTGCGCGCGATGCAACGGCTGGCGGCGACATTTGCGTCGCGGATTTCGAGACATGGCAGCCCTTACCGGACGACCATACGGCGACAGATTTCCAAGATCTGGGTGATTACGTCACAGATAACCTGACCGGCCTGTCGTGGGCGAAACAGGTAGTCGGCAAGAATACCTGGGCGGTTGGGCTAACCGCTTGCACGACCGAGTCTTATGGCGGCTACAACGATTGGCGCCTCCCGACGGAAGCTGAGCTTCTCACACTCGTTAACCATGCGACGTACTCCCCAGCGTCATCGGCCCCGGGCCTCGAATCGCTGGGCCCGACGCAATCTTCCACGCCGACATGGAACACAACTGATCGATGGGCCGTAGCTCTCACAGATGGAGCGGCAGAAACCGTCTCGATTGTATTCAAAAGATTCAGTCGGTGCGTCCGAGCGGACGTGAAGTACGGAAGCGGGAGCATTGGAATCCGGCTTGCTGTCTCGGCAGATGGAAGCGTTGTGCTTGATCGCGTGTCCGGCCGCACCTGGGCTCGGAAGGTCGGCCCGAAACTCTGGTATTCGGATGCGCAGAAGTACTGTGCCGGCAATTCGGCGGGCTTGCCCGGCAGCGCGTGGCGATTGCCGACCGTCGGGGAACTGACGCAACTTGTGGACCGCCAGGACGAGGCGGTATTTGCAAGCATTTTTGGACCGAATCAGTATTGGGGCGGTTGGACCTCGACCCCGGGTTGGCAGCCAATCGTCGCCCCAACGACCCAAGCGATATCTTGGGCGCAGGATCTGGGAAAATGGGTGTGGGCCTGTTCTCCCAGCGAGGCAGGCAACTCGGTATTCAACACCGACCCAAATATGACTGTCACCACGCAATGTGTGAGATAGCGACATTGTATCAATTGCATCCGCAGCAGGCCGTTCGGTTAGCGGCCGTGCCAACGTGTCCGCCTCTCGCCCGCGACACACGGCTGGAATCCGTCCTCGCAAGTCATCCCGCTGGGCGGGTGTGGCGAGGGACGTTTGCCCCGGACTTCCTTCCGCCCGCTTTGGGTGCCACAGTCACGGCATGAACTGGGACGACCTTCGCTATCTTCTGGCCGTGCAGCGTGAGGGGTCGCTCGCCGCGGCGGGGCGTGCACTTGGCGTCGATCAAACCACGGTGGGCCGGCGGCTGCAGGAGATGGAGGCTGCGCTCGGCGCCCGTCTGCTCGAGCGCGGCGTTCGTGGCTGTCACCTGACCGAGGCGGGGCTGCGCGCGTGTCAGGCCGGCGAGGTGGTCGAGGCCTCGTTGCGCGATCTGGACCGGGACATCGCGAGGGTCGACGAGCAGATGCAGGGCGTGGTGCGGATTGCCACGGCAGGCGGTTTCGTGCCGGTTCTCGCGCCGCTGCTGGTGGCATTGCAGCGGCAACATCCGCAGTTGCAGTTCACGCTGTCGGCGCGGTCGGACCTGCACAACCTGGTGCGCCGGGAAGCGGATATTGCCATCCGCATGACGCAGGACAGTCAACCGAGCTTGATTGCCACGCGTCTGGGCAGCATCGCGTGGGGCGTATTTGCCGCGCAAAGCTACGTCCGCGAACACGGCGCGCTGCCGCCTTTCTCGCACCACCCGGTCATCGC
>CAINLT010000384.1 GCA_903850505.1 uncultured Myxococcales bacterium
CACTGGCCGAGCGCGGTGCACGCGTCGCCGGTCGTGCACGCGTCGTTGTCGCTGCATGCGCTGCCAATGGCGTGCGGTGTGCCGACGCACTGGCCGAGGACGCAGGCGAGGTCGAGGCACGGTCCGCCGTACGCGCAATCCGCGGGGACGTCGCATTGAATGACGGGCTGGATATCCGGTCCGGAATCAGGCGTTGCGTCGTCACCGTCGGTCGCGGCGTCGTCGCCGGCAACGTCGGTCGTGAAGCCCACGTCGCGGTAGTCCGTCGCCAGGACTTCGTCGTCGCACGCCGTCATCGCCAGGAGCACGCTGGCCAGCGCAGCGAGTCGCAGGCAACACCAAAGTGCTGACACATCCTGTGGTTGCTTGCGAATCCGTGATGCGTTTGAACAACTTCGCATGGCCCCATCCTACCCGACCACAGCTGCACCTGTCGACGATTAGTTGGCCAAACCGCGCGCTGGGTTCACGGAATTTGCTGCAACAGCCACGCGGCGACGTGTCGCCACAGCGGCTCGGACGCAGCGTCGGTCACCAGGGCCATGTGCCCCGGCACACATCCGGACAGCGTATTGAGTTCACAGGCTTTCCCCAGCATCAGCACCTGGCGATTGGGCAGCGCGGCGGTAAACGCGAGCCCGTCGGACGGGCGGGTAAAGAGCTTGTCGCCGTCGCTGAAAACGCAGAGAATCGGCACTGTTACGTTGGCCATCCCGACGTAGTAGTCTGCGCCCGCGCGCGATTCCCAGCGCGTCATCGCCATGCGCGTGAGGTCGCGCCAGTAGTCGATCGCTTCGTCGTGGTTGCCCATCCGCATTTGCCGCGCCGGCAGCCGCCCAGCGCGCTCCGCCGCGACGAGCGCCGTCTTCAACATCAGCGACTTGAACAGCCACAGCGCCGGACTGGGCTCAAAGCGGCGATTCCACACGTTGACGGCAAGCGCGACAAACGCGTGCGGCTGCCGCTCCGGGTGCTGGCCGAACCAAGCGAGCGAGGTATGGCCAAACAGGCTGTGACTCAGCCAGAGCACCGGCAGTCCGCCCGCCAGATCGTCCGCCAGGGTCCGCCAGACCGCCGTGTCTGCCACGAGTTGGTCATAGCTCCAGTCGCCGCCGTCCGCCGCGCGCGGGCCACTCGCGCCATGCCCGCGCAGGTCCGGCACCAGCACGCGTAGCCCCGCCTGCACCAGCGTGCCCACGAGGCTCGGCCGGTCCGGGCGCCACAGGGTGCGATTGTCGACCATCATCGCGTGGCCTGCGACGACAAGCGCACGCGGCGCACCATCGGGCTGGATGTCCAGCGCGCGCAACTTCCAGCCGTCCGGTGCCGTCACTTCACGTTGGGTCACTTGCATGGGGCCTCCGGGCGTCTTGCTACAGGGCGGAGCGCCGCGCGTCAACCGCCCCGCCCCTTCCGAAAGGCTGCCGTTCGTGGTTCACTGCGTGCCGCGAACCGCTGCAAGGAGCCCCGCCATGTCCACCGCCCCCACGCCCATCATCCCCGGCCAGACCCCACCCGCCGTCATGAACGCCATTGTCGTTCCCGAATTCGGCCGCTGGGAGTATCGCACGGACGTGCCCGTGCCCGAGCCCAAAGCCAATGAAGTGCGCATCGCCGTCGCCGCCTGCGGCATCTGCGGCACGGACGTCCACATCGCCAAGGGCGACGCGTCGCTCAAGTCCATGCTCAAGGCCCCGTTCATCCAAGGCCATGAATTCTGTGGCCATGTCGACAAGCTCGGCAGCGACGTCACGGGCTTCACGCCAGGCGAGTTCGTCTCCGCCGAAATGCACGAGATCTGCGGCCACTGCCCGGCGTGCCTCGACGGCAAGAAACACGCGTGCGCCAACACCCGGTCGCGCGGCCTGAGCGCCGACGGTTCGTTCGCCGACTACGTCTGCGTCAGCGCCAGCAACGTTATCAAGCTGCCGGCCAAGGTGCCGGTCAAGCTCGCGGCGTTCCTCGATCCGCTTGGCAATGCCGTCCACACCGCGTGCAAGGTGCCGGTCAAGGGCAAGAAAGTGCTGGTCGCCGGCTATGGTGCCATCGGCGCGATGGTCGTTGAAGTCGTGGCTTTTCTCGGCGCGGCCGAGATTCACGTGACGGACGTCCGCGGCAAGGCGCTGCGCAAAGCGGAAGAACGCGCGGCGCAGGCTGGCTTTGGCAATCGACTCATCACCCATCGCGTGATGAATGAGCACAGAAATAGCCTTGCAGAATACATTTTGTCGATTACCGGCGGCGGCGTCGACGTGGCGATGGAGATCAGTGGTCACCCGGACGCGATCAACGACGCCATCCGCTACACCCGCGCGGGCGGTGACGTCGTGCTGCTCGGCCTGCCCACGGATTCCGCTGTGACGCTGCAGGATTTCGGCAAGAACATCATCTTCCG
>CAINLT010000385.1 GCA_903850505.1 uncultured Myxococcales bacterium
GGCACCCAGACGGTATCCAGGCTGAGCACCAAAGGCTGTACCTCCACCATCGCCGGCCTTTTGGCGGAAGGGGCACTCGCCAACCGACTAACTGCTTTCATCGGGCTGACCATCCGTCCGTGTTGCAGTTGACTGCCGGGCGCTGCCGAATCGAACTCGCCGGGCCAATTGAAAAAGCCGAGGAGCAAGACGCGAATGACCTCCGAATGAGGCACGATCACGGCCTCATCGAAAAGCATAATCCTGCTCGGATCGACAACAGTGCGGCGCTGAGACATGTTCGGGCCGGTAGTGGACGACGAGAACTCCCACGCGACCGTCATCGGGCTCCCATGAAAGTAGCGAGCAGCGGACCTTAGAACGGCCCAAGTCGCCGCGACTTCAGCCGTGTCGCCACTCGTCCGCTCCACGAGTTGCCGAAGCGGTATCCAACCACGGGTCTTGTCTTGTGTGTCGAGCGTCATTGCCGCGGTGCTCCTTCTGTCGGCTGCCGACGGATGTGCGGCGATGCCGGTTTGGAGCATAGACTGCCCGAAAGCCGTCGGCTTTGTCACCGCGGGTCAGCAGACCACGTGCAGCGTCATCCGCAAACCCTAGCCAGAACCCTAGCCAGAGCACTTTTTGGGGTTGACGTCGCGTCGATTTCTGTAATGATCTTCGGAGCCAACACGGGGACTTGAACCCCGGACCTGCTGATTACGAATCAGCTGCTCTACCAACTGAGCTATGTTGGCAACGCGCCGGGCGAACCCGGCGTTTGCGGGCGCGCACTATACGCCGGTTTCGCGTCCGACGCAAGTCCTCCGCGCGACGCATCTGCCCCTTGCCATGCGGGCACGCCGTCGGCAGGATCGGGGCGCTCTCGGCCAGCGTTCTTGGTCGGCAATGTGGCAAAATGACGCGCAAACTCCTGCTCCTGATGTCCCTTCTCGCCCTGCTGCCCGCGGCCGCGCTCGCCAAGGACGCGGCGGCGCCCGAGGTCCGTGCGGCGGACTACCGCCTGCCCAACGGCCTGCGCGTGATCCTCCACGCGGACCGGAGCGCGCCGCTGGTGGCGGTGGACGTCTGGTACGACGTGGGGTCGGGCGACGAGGTTCTGGGCCGATCCGGATTTGCCCACTTATTTGAACATATGATGTTCCAGGGCAGTCGACACACGGGAGAAGACCAGCATTTCAATCTGTTGCGCAAAGCCGGAGCATCCAATATCAATGGCACGACAAATAGCGATCGAACCAACTACTATGAAGTCTTGCCCGCCAATCAGCTGGAAACGGCGCTTTGGTTGGAGAGCGACCGCATGGCCTGGTTGCCGGATCTCTTGACGCAGAAGAGCCTCGACAACCAACGCGAGGTGGTGCGCAACGAGCGGCGGCAGCGCTACGACAACGTGCCGTACGGCAAGGAGCGGTTTGTCCTCAACCAGCTGCTTTACGCAGAGGGCCATCCGTATCGCTACCTCACGATTGGTCGCCACGAAGATCTGGAAGCGGCGAAATTGCCGGACGTCCAGGCCTTTTTTGACAAATGGTATGCGCCGTCCAACGCGACGCTGTGCATCGCGGGCGATTTCGACGAGGCGATTGCCCGGCGCTTGGTGGAGAAATGGTTCGGCGCGTTTCCCAAGATGAACCGCCCGCAGCATGTGCTGGTTCAGCCGGTGCCGGTCGCCGGGCCGCTCCGTCAGGTCGTGGAGGATCCATTTGCGCGCTTGCGGCGCATTCACTTCGCGTGGCACGCGCCGGCGCATTTCGCGATGGGGGATGCCGAGCTGGATATTCTCGCGCACACGCTGGGCGCCGCGGGCACGGGGCGGCTGGAGAAGCTGCTGGTGCACGAGAAACAGTGGGCGCAGTCGGTTTCGGTGTCCCAGGCGAGCGCGCGGATGTCCAGCGTGTTTCATGTGATGGTCGATTTGCGGCCCGAGGCAGATGTCGCGACGGTTGAGAAGGCCGTGCTGGCGGAGATCGCCCGCGTGCGCACGGAGGCCATCAGCCAGGAGGAACTGCGGCGGGCGGTTGTCTCGATTGAATCCGGGTTTGTCTGGGGGCTGGAAAGCCTGATTGCCCGCGCCGACATGCTCCAGCAATACGCGCAGGCGCTCGGCAAGGCTGAAGGATTTGCGCTGGACCTGCAGCGCTACCGCGACGCGGACAGCGCCCGTATCCTGCAGCAAGCCAAGGCGATCCTGACGGACGCCGGTCGCGTGGAAGTCGTTTCGCTGCCCGCCGGACCCGCTGGCGCACCACCGCCGCCGCGAACGGCACCACTTGCCGCACCTGCTACGTCGACGGGGGCCAAATAATGCGCAACCTCACTCTTCCCTTGTCCCTCATCGCCGTGGCTGCGCTGCTTTCGCCGACGCTGTTTGCCGACCCGCGCCCGGAATTTCCCGACGCGCCGTATCGCGCCCAGCAACCGCCCGCGGGGCCGCCGGCGCAGTTGCGCCTCCCGCGCGTGGAGACGTTCACCCTGGGCAACGGGCTCGAAGTCCAGCTCGTGACCCGCACGACGCTGCCGACGGTGCAGCTGGATCTGGAAGTCCCGGGCGGCAGTCAGCTGGACGCGCCGGGCCAAGAGGGCCAGACGAACCTGTGCGTCGCGTTGGCGGGCGAGTCGACCGAGAAGCTTGAGCGCGCGGCGTACCGCGAGGCACTGGCGGACCTTGCGGCGAATGTGGCGACGTGGGGCAACCGCGAGCAGATGGGCGTGTCGCTCTCCGTGCTGAAGCGCAATCTGCCGCAGGCGCTCGCGCTGTGGGGCGACGTGCTTCTTCATCCAGGCGTACGCACGGGCGACCTGGAGCGGCTGACCGCGCAGCGCAAGGCGGCCCTCTCGCAGCAGAAGAGCAACGTCGGCGGGCTGGCCAGCCGCCTGCAGCCTCTCGTGACGTGGGGCGCGCAACATCCGCTCGGCCGGCTCACGACCGACGCTTCGCTGACCGGGCTGACGACTGACGCGTGCCGCACGCTCTGGCAGGGCCACGTGCTGCCCAAGGGCGCGCGCCTGTACGTTGTGGGCGACCTCACGCGCGCGGAGCTTACGGCCGAGCTGTCGCCGCTTTTGAGCCAATGGCAGGGCCGCACTCCCGCGTTCCCGCCGCTCCCGCCACCGCAGTTCACGCCGAGGCAACTGCTGCTCGTCGACGTGCCGGGGAGCGCGCAGGCGTCGGTGAACGTGCTGCACCTCGGGCCGCAGCGCAAGGATCCCGCCTATCCCGCGATTTCCCTGATGGCGGCCATCCTCGGCGGTGGTTTCTCGAGTCGGATCAACATGAACCTGCGCGAGCAGCACGGCTGGGCGTATGGCGCGCTCGGCAATTTCGATTTCCTGCGGAGTGGCAGTTCCTGGCTGGTGACAGCGTCCGTGCGCACCGACGCGGCGGGACCAGCGGTTCAGGAGATCTTCAAGGAAATGCAGCGGATGCGCGATGAGTTGCCGACGTCCGATGAGCTGAACCGGGAGCGCGATGGTTTTGTCGGCGGCCTGCCGGCGCGCTGGGCGACGTCGAGCGCGATCCTCAACGGCCTGCAATCGCTGCGCTATCTCGGGCTGCCGCTGGACGACGACGTCAAGATGGCGACGCGCTGGCAAGCGACGACGCTGGAGCAGGTGCGCGCCGCGGCGAAGGGGCACATCATGCCGGGCGAGGCGAGCGTCCTTGTGGTCGGCGACGCGACAAAGGTGTTGCCGCAGCTGCAGGAACTGACCAAACCCGATGGCCCGCTGGCTGGCGTTGCCATCACGCGCCTGAACGCGGACGGCCAGCCACAGTAGGCGGCGGCGCGCATCCTTTGCACGACTTTGCACACGCAACAGGGTGCTTTGACACAGCGGCACTACGCTGGGATCCTGTAGCGAACCGGAGGTTCCATGTCCTTGCGCCTACTGCTGATTGACGACGACGACCGCCTTTTTGAAATCCTGACCGCGGCGCTAAAACCGCACGATGTGCATCTCGTGTGGGCGGCGGACGGACCGCACGGGCTGGCGGCGCTGGAACAGCAGACGGTCGATGCCGTTTTGCTGGACGTGATGATGCCGGGGATGGATGGCCTGGAGGTGGTGCGGCGGATTCGCGCGCGCTCTACGGTGCCGGTCATCATGCTGACGGCGCGTGGGGACGAGGCGGATCGCGTTGTTGGACTGGAACTCGGCGCTGACGACTATGTGGCCAAGCCGTTTTCAGCGCGCGAGTTGCTGGCGCGCGTCCGTGCCGTGCTGCGGCGCGCCCGTCCGGGTGTGACGGCTGAAGTGCTGACGATCGGTCCCATCGCGCTGGATTCCGGCGCGAGACGCGTCGCGGTGGACGGCGTGGACATCGACCTGACCGGCATCGAGTTTGACCTCCTGCACGCGCTCATGCGCCGCGCTGGGCGGGTCGTGCCGCGCGAGGCGCTGCTGGATGAGGCGGGGCGCGGGGACGTGTCAGTGGGCGAACGGACGGTCGACGTCCACATCTCCCACGTGCGCCAAAAACTCGGCGACGATCCCAAGAACCCGCGCTGGATCAAGACTGTGCGCGGCGTCGGTTATGTGCTCGCGCGCGAGGGTGGCCCGACATGAACCCACATCGCTCCCGCCCGCTGCGCCGCCGACTGTTCAAATGGTTCGCCGCGGCGATTGTCCTGAGCATCGCCGTTGGGATTGGCGTCGGCGCGCTGATCGGCCTGTTGAGCCGCCACGAGCACCACCAACATCCGATCGAGCAATTCGCCGCGGCCCGCGTCGCGGAACAGTGGAACAATCCGGCGGGGCGGTCGGCGATCCTCAAGGACATGGGCGAGCACTTGATGTTCGGCGTGCAGCTGCGCGATCCCAATGGAAAGGTGCTGGAGACCTTCGGCGGCGAATGTGCGCACCAGTTTGCCCAAGTGACGGTAACCGCGGCGAACGGCACGACGCTCGGCGAACTGGCGCTCTGTCCGCCGCGCGGTCCCAACGGCAACGGTCTGGAGCATGGCCCCGCCCGACCGCTGACCCGCGCCGGCATCCTGCTGACAATCGCGCTCATCGCGATGTGGGCGGCCTCGGGACGCGTTGCACGCCAACTCTCGCAGCCGCTCCAGGAGCTCGCGCAGGTTGCCGACGACCTCGGCCACGGCAAGCTCTCCAGCCGCGCGGCGCTGTCGTCCAGGCGTCACGGCGTCGCGGAGTTGGACTCGCTGGCGCAGTCCATCAATGAGATGGCGGTGCGCATTGAGACGCAGTTGCACGACCAAAAAGAGCTGCTTGCCGCGGTCTCGCACGAACTCCGCACCCCGCTGGGCCACGCCAAGCTGTTGATTGAGATGGCGCGCGACCAACCCGATGGCCAGAAACCGCTGGACGAACTGGAGGGCGAACTCGCGGAACTGGAACGCATGGTCGGCCAACTGCTGGCGTCCGCGCGACTCGATTTCACCGCGCTGGCGCCCCAGAACCTGGATGCTGTGCCGCTGGCCGTGCGCGTGCTCGAGCGCGCCGGGGTGGACGCGGCGCGTCTGCACGTGGCCGCGGAAACAACTCAGGTGTACGGCGATCCCGCGCTCCTCGCGCAGGCGCTGGCCAATCTTCTCGACAACGCCCGGCGCCATGGCGGCAACATCGTCGAATTGCGGCTCCGCCAGGAGGCCGACCTCCTCTATTTCGACGCGCTGGACAATGGCGCGGGATTCGAACCGGGCAAAGCAGAGAGCGCCTTTGAGCCGTTCCAGCGCGGCGCGGCGAGCCACGGTGGGCTGGGCCTCGGTCTCACGCTGGTTCGCCGCATCGCGCTCGCCCACAAGGGCACCGTTCAAGCGGGGAATCGCCCCGAAGGCGGCGCCTGCGTCAGCATCGGCGTTCCGCTGGCGAAGGCCTAGCCGAGGCCGCCGGGGAAATCAGCGCGCGCGACCAAAAGTCCCGCGCTGCGCCTGCCGCTGCTGCTTGCGCACGTCCGGATGGTTCATGGCGACCTGCTTCGCGAGCTGCTGCAGCTCCAGGTGAACCGCGCCGCCGGGCATGACGAACCGACCCAGATAGTTCACGTCAAGCTTCATCAGCCCTTCCAACTCCTTGCGCGCCCGGTCCTTTTTGCCGGCATGGAAAGCGGCGAAGACCTTGGCCATCCGTGCAAGGATGCCAGCCTGACCCAAGTCCGCGTCGTCCAGCTTGATCTCATCGAGGATGATCAGCGCCCGATCCGCCTTGCCCGTGCGGGCCCAAGCTTCACCGACAATCGCACTCACCATCGCCTTGGCCTGCGCATTCGGCGCCGCGCCCAGGTTGATGCCGTCGGCCATGTTGGCCGCCTCGCGCAGACGCCCAGTGGCCAAATACAGCTGCGCGCGCAAAACGCGGACGTCATCCTGCGAGGTCGACGGCACCTTCGCCAAATCAAGGGCCTCAAGCGTCGCAATCGCCTTCTTCGGGTCGTCTTGCGCCTCCAACTGCGCGCGGGCGACCATCCGGAGGACATCCTTGTCGTCGCCCTGGAGCTGCGCAAGCGCCGCGAGGCGCGCCTCCGGGGAACTCTGCGCGGACTGCAGAAGCGCCACCATCGCGCGCTGCTTCGTGACCAAGCGATAGAGCCAAATCATCCCACCGAGCGCCGCCACCGTCACGACGGCCATGACGCCGAGCACGATCTTCGAGCCCGTCATCGCGGCCGTCAGCCAAAGCGCAGCCAGGATGCCGATACCCAGACCGAGGTTCTTGCGGTTGAAGAGGGGAGAATCCAAAGTGGGCAGAGCAGGGTCAGACATGCAGGTCTCCAAACGACAGGGGCCGAGAAGATAGCAGAAAGCCCCCGAGTTGCCCAGCCGCGGGTGCCTCGCGTCCACGACAGGCGGACCGACAGGGGAACCGACCAGCGCGGCGCATCGATGCAATCCGGGGAAATACCGCGGAGGCCCTGGTTCGGAAACAGCAGGGGCAAAAAGCACAAGACCCCTGTCAGGTCGCCCTGACAGGGGTCTTGCAGCATGAATTCCGGCGACGTCCTACTCTCCCAGACGGTCTCCCATCTAGTACCATTGGCGCTGAGGAGCTTAACTTCCGAGTTCGGAATGAGATCGGGTGGGACCTCCTCGCTATGGTCACCGGAAACTGTGAATCTTGTGGGTTTATCAGGCCCGAAGTACCCGCAAAGGGTACCTATATCACGCTAGAGAACACAAGTGGTTCTGCAACGCTGTGCTGCAGCCACGAAGACATGAGATGTGAATACTGTGACAAGCCTCACGACCTATTAGTACTGCTCGGCTCCTTTCGTTACACCTGCAGCCTATCAACCTTGTAGTCTTCAAGGGGTCTTATGAGATACCTTATCTTGAGGTGGGTTTCCCACTTAGATGCTTTCAGCGGTTATCCCTTCCACACATAGCTACCCGACGGCTGCCACTGGCGTGACAATCGGTACACCAGAGGTGTGTCCAACCCGGTCCTCTCGTACTAGGGTCAGATCCTCTCAAGTATCTTACGCCCGCGACAGATAGGGACCAAACTGTCTCACGACGTTCTGAACCCAGCTCGCGTACCGCTTTAATTGGCGAACAGCCAAACCCATGGGACCTGCTCCAGCCCCAGGATGCGATGAGCCGACATCGAGGTGCCGAACACGACCGTTGATATGGACTCGTGGGTCGTACTAGCCTGTTATCCCCGGAGTACCTTTTGTTTGATGATCTCTCCCGATTCTAAGAACCAGGATCGGTTCACTAAGTTCTGCTTTCGCAC
>CAINLT010000386.1 GCA_903850505.1 uncultured Myxococcales bacterium
CCTGCGCCTTGGGATCGCAGGTATCAAACGTGCAAGGGTTCTTGTCGGCGCAGTCCGCGTCGCTCACGCACTTGGCGGGAACGTGGATGTCCGTGTCTGACGCGTCCGCATCCTGATGGATGTCCTGCGGCCCGAGTTCGCCACCACTGGTGTCCGTGTCCGTCGTGTCCAAGTGGCTGATGTCGCCCATCGCCGCATCGCCCGCGCCGTCCTGCAGCAAGACGTCGCCTTGATCCGTGCCGCCTTCCGCGTCAGTCGCCGCAACCTCCACGGGCGTGTCATCGGAACAGCCGAGAAGCGAGGAGGACAACAGCAGTGCAGAGCCGAGCAAAACGACAAAGGAGCGCGTACAGCGGGACATCAGGACCTCCAGACAGAGAAAACGCGGGCACACGGACCCGAAGACGGGGAGCGGGAAGGCGATCGGACGCCACTGTCCACGCTCGGCAAACTGTAGCGGTTTCAGGCAGCGGCCGAGTAAAGAAGTGTATCCACAACCGGCGATTTTTGCACGTCTCGGCCAGCCCGACGCAGTGCGTACGGACCTGGGAACTCGCTAGTACTCGAATCCGTCGACCTGGTCGTTGGCCAGCAGGTAGTCGCTGAACCGGCGGTGCGCGTCCGCGTTGCCGGAGAGCTGGTACGACACGGAGAAGCGGTCGTTGTCGCGCGTGAAACGGCGATAGCCGCGATGCAAGCCGCAGGAGCGGATCGCCTCGTCGATGGCGCTGACCGTCGCGTTGCTCGCGCGAAACTGGATGCGGCACGGCCGCATGTGGTTCATCCGGTCGATGACAAGCTGCAGCTTCTCAAACAACGCGAGGACGACAAGCACGAGCACGACGCCGACGAAGGCGAGCGCGAATTCGCCAGCGCCCGCGGCCATGCCAAGCGCGGAAGTGACCCAGATCGACGTGGCGGTCGTGAGACCGGCGATGTTGGCGCCGTCCTTGAAGATCGCGCCGGCGCCGATGAAGCCGATGCCGGTGATGATGTTGGACGCGATGCGGTCGTGCGACGCGTCTGCGCCCAGACGACGCGACAGCAACGTGAACAGCGCGGAGCCGACACAAATGAGGATCAGCGTGCGAAAACCGGCGGACTTGCTGCGGTATTCGCGCTCCGCGCCGATCAGCGCGCCGACCAACAGCGCGACGATGAGGCAGAGGGAATCGCTTGTGATGGTGGCAAGGTTCGCGCTCATGGCAGGACACTCGCGTGAGCGCCACGGTCGAATGTGGCGACGCCGACAGCGTGCGCGCGGCAACCGCCGCCGTCAATTGCCGTCGCGCGAGCTGTATCGACAATCGCGCGCCACTGCGCTAAGCAGCCAGCACACACCGGGCGGAGGCAATAAAACGATGACGACCGCAACCTTTGGCAAGCTCTACGCGCAGGCCTTCGCGACCTTGCTGGTTCTCGATGCGCTGTGGATCGGCGTCGTGGCGAAGGCGTTCTACGCCGAACAGATCGGATTCCTGATGGCACCGCAGCCGAATTGGCTCGCCGCGGCGCTGTTCTATGCGCTCTTCGTTTTTGGCCTGCTCGCGTTCGTGATCGTGCCCGGCGTGCACCGCCAATCGCCGCGGCTCGCGGGCTTCACCGGCGGTCTGTTCGGGCTCGTGACGTACGCGACCTACGACCTGACGAACCTCGCGACGCTGGCAAAGTGGCCGCCGCTCCTTTGCGCCGTAGACATGCTGTGGGGAACTGTGCTGTGTGCGGCGGTCTCGGCGTTTGTCGTGCGGCTGCACAAGCGCGCGTGAAGTAGGCAAAAATACCTGAACCGACCTCGCGAGTGGGGCGCGAGGTCGGTTCAGGAGAAGTCGCGCGGCCGTCGGCTTCGAGGGCACGCGGACAAAGTGGAAGGGCGGCTCGGTTCGGGGCGTTGCCGCCGCTTCCTCAGGGTTGGATGCACGCGCGCGGCGGCGGATGCGCGAGGAGCGCCCGGCGAGCCGACAAAATTGCCGCGACGGCGTAAACCCATACAGGTCTGACGGTTGCGGATTCTCTCGACGACGTTGCGAACGAACGCTCGTACGCTTTTGACGGTTTCGCGCACGTCATGCGGGTGACGCGCCGCGGGGCCTTGAGGTCATTCAAAATCTGTGAGGCTGGCGGATGCCAACGGTTGAACATGCGTTTACGGGCTTCGTGCTCGCGATTGTCGCATTGATCGTCGCGATCGCGTGGCGCCCGGGCTCGTTCCACGCCCGCGGCGGCAAGATCCTCGCGTTCGTCGCGTTCTTCCTCTTGCCGGTGCTGGCGTCCGTCAGCGGCCTCGCGGTGCACGTCGAGCACTCCAAGACCACCGAATTCTGCCTCTCCTGTCACATCATGGAAAAATACGGGACCAGCCTGCACCTCGCCGATCAGGACCACCTCGCCGCCGCGCA
>CAINLT010000387.1 GCA_903850505.1 uncultured Myxococcales bacterium
GCCCAGCCCGAATCTATGTTGGCCGTGTCACCGTCCGATGGCGCGCTCACATCCGGCACGGCGAATCCGTCCGTGGTGTCGCCCGCATTGTCGCCAGCAGTCTCCGCGTCGGCGGCCGATGCCCCGCCCGAATTCGCGCCGACGGCGGCACCACATCCAGCGACGAACACCGCGAGAACCGACGCGAGGAAGGCACTGTCTGCAGCCCGCAGGCGATGAGGGAAATGTCGGGTCATGATTGCTCCGCGGTCGCGCGTTTCCAGCACTGTTCTGCCGTGTTGAGAGCGAAGTGTGGGCCTCTCCAAACATCGCGTCAACGCCGTGGCCGTCGCGCGACATCGTCCATCAGGTCAATTACTTCGAACACGCCTGCTTCGTGTCGCACGGACCCCATACAAGCGGCACGGGCGGCCCGCAGTATTGCTGGCAGGTCTGCGTTCCACCTTTGACTGGCCCCGAAGCGTTGTTGCAGTGAACCTCGCATGCACGCGTCGCCCCTGCAGTGGTGCACGCGTCGCCGGCCCCGGTACAAAGCTTCGTGCAGTCGCTTTCCGGCCCCCAGCCCTCGAAGAAGCTGGTCGTGCAGTTTCCGCCGAGAATCTGAAAGCAGGTCATCGTGTCGCTCTGTGAAGAGCCGTCGAGGCACTGCCAGGTCGTCGTCGCCTTGGAACCGTTGGCGCATGATGCAGTGAGGTTGGCCGGGCTGGTGCATGTGTACTGAGTTTGACAGGTCCCCCAGTTCCCGCCGGCGCAGGTCTCCACGCCTTGGACAAGGGCGGCGTTGCCAGCGAGACATTCTGCTGGGTAGGTCTGCGGACACTCGAGCCAGCAGCGACGTTTGTCGCCGGCGGTGCATCCTGGCGTATTGCATTGGCCGGCTGCGCAACCTGCAGCGCAACTCTGCTGCGCCGTGACATTTGCGCACGCACCGCTTGCCGCGCAGGTGACGGAAGCGCTGCCGGAGCACCAAGTACCGGAGATATGGCCATTGTCTTGGCAGAAGTTCGATGGACAGGACACGCACGCCCCAGCGGCGCAGCCGTTCAGGCAGCCCTTCGTCGACGCGACCACGACGCAACCCGCGCTTGTTCCGCAAGTGACAGCCGACGTCCCATCGCAGTAGGTTCCACTCGCATGGCCGTTGTCCTTGCAGAAGTTCGCTGCGCATAGGCCGCACTTCGGGTAGCCGGCGTAGCCAGAGTCACATGCGTCGCAGGCCACGCCTTGGAAGCCGACATCGCACTTGCACTGGCCATTGCCGCATGTTCCATGCCCTGAGCAAACGCCGCCGCCTGGGCAGGCGCCTGCCTCGTCGCACGAAGCCTTGGCCCACGTCGTCCAGTCCGCCGTGATCGGGATCCACTGCTTTCCCGGCTTTGCCGTGCTGTCGTAGTAGGTCAGTTCGACGTGGCCATGGTTACCGGTCCCGGTCTTGTACTGCGAACACGTCCAGCCCGTGTTGCCGACTTGTGCGATCGGCGTGCCTGCCTGAACTGTCGCGCCCGGCTCGACGAGCAGCTTGGCAATGTGCAGCGCACGGAACCGGTAGACGGTCTGATCCACAGTGAACTCGAGAGTCACGGCGTTGTGGCAGGCTCGTTCGGGATGGCCGCAAGCGTCCGATCCGCACTCGGCCGCGTAGCAGACGCCGCCCGAACTGTACGAGTAGCAGGAAGGGAACGTGCCGCCACAGTAGTGCTTGTTCGTTGTGCTGGCGTCGCACTGCGTGGTACCGCCGTTGCAGGGGCAGGTCAGGCTGCCGTAACAAAGGCCGGCCGAATAGCAGTCGTACGAGCCCCACTTCGCGTTGCCAGCCAAGACAGTGCCACTCCGAACTGCGTAGATGGTTGTACCCGACACGTCAAAGCCGCCCAAGTGCAGTCCCTGCGTCAGGTTGACCGGCGTGGCCCCAGTTGGTGACAGCAGGCAGATTGCGGCGTCACCGCCCGTGCCGCCAGGATCAACAGTCGGCGGCGAGGGTACGTCGCAGTTCTCGCCGGGGTAGCATGTGGGTTCAACGGCAACGTCGGCGCTGTCGGGGACGTCTGGCGCCGGAACGTCCTGGGCCGCTTGGACGTTGGCGTCGACATCGGGCCCAGCAACATCCGGTCCGTCGGAGTCTGCGATTTGGTCCGGCGGCGTTGATGGCGAGTCCGCCGCCGGTTGCGATGTGTCGAGCGTTGAACTGACGTCGGGGACACCGGAGGCATCGCCGGTCGCGACACAGACGCAAGCGTTGAATCCCTTGCCGTCACTCTGGCAGCTTTGGACCCCCGCCAAACCGCCGACGCACGAGCAGTCGTTCGTGGCGCCAGGGATGCAAGCTTGCACGGGTCCCGGTGCAGCGGTGGAACATGCGACCAGCTGAAGACAAACGGCGACTGCGGCCAACAGACATAGAAGACGAATCATCACTTCCCCCCTTCATCATCCGCCACAAACGCAACA
>CAINLT010000388.1 GCA_903850505.1 uncultured Myxococcales bacterium
AGGTAGGACGCCGTCACCGCGATCGTCTCGCCATCGGGCAGCAGCCGCAGGTCCAGCCGCCAATCCTCAATCGTCAGCGCCGTCGCCTCCTCCGCGATGCGCACTTCCCGCGCCTCACCCGCACCCGGCGTCAGCGCCTTGTCCAGCGGCGCGCTGGCGATCCGCGCCGTCACGAGCGTCGGTTGGTCGCCGTGGCCCTTCTGGGTCGCCAGCCAGGTCACCGCCAGCTGGTGGGTATTGCCGGTCGTGAGCAGCGACGCGCCTTGCCGCACCGTGATGACGTCCTTGGACGACGGCGGGAACAGCCGCTTGAGCGCGATGCGCGTGATGTCGATGTGCAGCGTCTCCGCGCCGCGTCGCGCCGTCACCTTGCAGACCGATCCCGGCAAGCCGCGGATCTGCGGGGTCACGTCGGCCAGCTTCATGCCGTGGATCTTCGGGATCGTGTCCGTCGCCTCCAGCACGTCGCCCACGTGCAGACCCGCCTTCTGCGCCGGCCCCCCTGGCACGACTTGCTGGACGAGGATCTCGTCGCTCTTTTCGCCCAAGACGATGCCCAGACCGCCCGGCTCCGGGCCCTTGGGCGCGTCTGACTCCGGCGCGGCCATGCGGAACGGCCACGCGGGCGACGGCTGCGTCGGAGTCGGCGTCGCGGCGGCTGGCGCCTTGGGCGTATGCGGTTTGGGCTTGGCCAGCACCGGAACGGCGAGGCTTGTTGCGGTCAAAATCGGCAGGATCAGCAGCGGCAGGCGATGGCTCATGTTCGCAGCGTAGGGGTGCGGCTACGCCGGGTCAACCGCCAAATCGGTGGGCGGCAAGTCCGTTGGCGGCCGCCACGTCACGCGGACGAGCTGGTCCGCGCCAATCGCCTCGGTCACCTGCGCGACGGCAGCCTGCACGCGCGCTTCCTCGACGCCTTCAAACGTCAGGCGCAGCTTGTGGTCGGCCACGTGGAAAACGGGATAGCTGCCGATTTCCAGATCGGCAAAATCCGCGACAACCGCGTCGATCGCCGGCACGCAGACCCACTCATCGGCGGTGAAATACACGGTCGCCAGCCACGGCCGCGGCCGCGCCAGCCGCGCGCAGAGCGCCTCGATGCGGCCCACCACCATCGACGGCACGCCGGGCAGCACGATCACATTGCCGGCTTGCAGCAGCGGCCATCGGCCATCCTGCACCTGCAGCGTAGTCCCGCGCGGCAGCAGCGCCATCCGTTTCTGTTCCTCCGACATCGCCACGCCCGAGCGCGTCTCGATGCGCGTGACGAGCTCCTTGTGCAGCTCCAGCGGCTGGTCCAGTGCGACCGCGACGGCTTGCCAGGTGCAATCGTCATGCGTCGGTCCCACGCCGCCGGTCGTCACGACGAGATCAAAACGCTCCGAGAAGCTGCGGATCACCTCCGCGAGCCGCGGCACGACGTCCGCGACGATGGCCACTTCACCCACGCGCAGCCCGGCGCGGTTGAAGCTGTCGATGAGGAACGGCGTGTTCTCGTCGCGCACTTTGCCGCTCAGCACTTCATTGCCGATGATGATGATGCCGATGGTGCGGATGTCTTCCGTCTTCGCCATGTTCAACCGCCTACGTCGCCGTTGGCCTGAATCGGCCGCGTGTCAGGGAAACGCGCCGTCATACTGCCACCCTGCGCCAGCGCCAGCAACCGGGCGATGCGTGCGGTGACTTGGACAACGTAGCGCGTGTCCGCGGAAAATCCTGCCTCGGGTTCACCTTTTTTTTCGCGCATCCGATCGAACTTCCGGGCATCCTACAGGGGATGGCGCCTCGCCATCCGGTGGCGACGATGCAGATTCCTCCGTCCCGACTGCAAACGCTGAACGACGCCCCGCTGCGTTCAGGCGCTTACGTGCTGTACTGGATGACGGCGACGCGGCGCACGACCCACAACTTTGCGCTCCAGCACGCGGTCCAGCAGGCCAACCTGATGGGCAAGCAGCTGTTGGTGCTTGAAGCGCTGCGGGTGGGCTATGCGCACGCCAGCGAGCGGTTTCACCAATTTGTGCTGGATGGCATGCGCGACAACGCCGCGGCCTGTGCGGCGCACGGCGTCACGCACTACGCGTACCTGGAGCCGGAGCACGGCGCGGGTCGCGGGCTGCTGGCGGCGCTGGCGCGGGATGCGGCGCTGGTGGTGACGGACGATTCGCCGCAATCCTTCCTGCCGCGCATGGAGCACGCGGCCGCGCAGCAGTTGCCGGTTCGCCTCGACGCCGTCGATTCCGTGGGGCTGCTGCCGCGATCGGTCGCCGGTCGCGCGTTTGCCTCGGCGCACGCGTTTCGCAGTTTTCTGCAGCACGCGCTGCCTGGACAGCTTGAGCAGTTTCCCGATGCGAACCCGCTGGAAGCGCTGCAGCGCCGGCAGTCCGTCGCGATTTCAGAGGATATCCTCGTGCCCTGGCCGGTGGCGACGGCCGCCGAGTTTGCCGGCCAGACGCTGGCGAAGCTGCCGATTGACCACAAGGTCCAGGCGGTGGCCATGCGCGGTGGCGCGCGCGCGGGGAAGCTGCGGCTCAGCGAATTCATGGAAAACCGCCTCGCGCGCTATCCCGAGGACCGCAGCCATCCGGACCGCGAGGGGCCGAGCGGGCTTTCGCCCTACCTGCATTTTGGCCATATTTCCGCGCATGAAATCTTCCTGGCGCTGGCCGCGGCGGAAGATTGGGATCCGGGCAAGCTGGCCGCCCCGAACCGCGGATCGCGCGCGGGCTGGTGGGGCATGAGCGCGGCGGGCGAGGCGTTTGTCGACCAGCTCGTGACGTGGCGGGAACTGGGCCACCTGGAAGCGCAATACACGCCGTATTACGACGCCTACGAGACGCTGCCTCTCTGGGCGCAGCGCACGCTGGACGCGCACGCGCACGATCCGCGACCGGTTCAGTACACGCCGTACGAACTGGAGAACGCGAAGACGCATGACGCGCTATGGAACGCCGCGCAGCGCCAGCTGGTCCGGGAAGGCCAGATGCACAACTACCTGCGGATGCTGTGGGGCAAGAAAATCCTGGAGTGGACCCCGTCGCCGCGGCAAGCGCTCGCGCAAATGTTGGAATTGAACGACCGGTATGCGCTGGACGGGCGCGATCCCAACTCGGTGTCCGGTATCTGCTGGGTGCTGGGGCGCTATGACCGCCCGTGGGGGCCGGAGCGGCCAATCTTTGGCACGATTCGGTTCATGACGTCGGCAAATACCGCGCGCAAGCTGGAGACCAAGGCGTTTGTGGCGCGGCATGGCGGGCAGACGCGGTTGTAAAGCGAGGGTCGGGGGCTGTCGGTGCCGGACCGGAGCGGGTGCGACCGCGTGTCGCTGACGCTACGGCGCGCACGCGCCCTTGGTCGACACGTTCTTGCCCTGCAACGCCGCGGTGCACGCGCTGCTGTAGGTCTTGCCGTCGCAGCCGCAGATCGGGTCATAGATCGCGTCGCACGCGTCCGGGAATGGTGAACACAGGCCGTTGCTGGTGCACTGACCCGCGGGCTTGCTGCAGAACTGGCCGCCAGCGCAGTCGCTGTTCGCGGCGCACTTCGCGGGGCAGCCACCGTTCTTGGCAATGCTCATGCCCGCGCCTTGCGCGCTGCACGCGTTGGCGTAGGTCTTGTTGTCGCAACCACAGACGGGCGCGTAGATGTCATTGCAGATGACCGGCTTGACCGTGCAGCTGCCGGAGCCGCCGCACGCGAACGCGTTGAGCTGGCAGAACTCACCCACCTTGCACGCGCTGTCGGTGAGGCAGCCTGTCGGACATGCGCCGCTGGCCGCGACGCTGACGCCCTTGCCGGCGGCCTCGCAATCGTTGCCATAGGTCTTGCCATCGCAGCCGCAGACGGGTTGATAAATCGCCGGGCACGCCTGCGACTTCACGGTGCACTTGCCTGTGCCGCCGCAAGCACCAGCCGCGCGTTGGCAGAATTCGCCCGTCTTGCACACCGCGTCGCTTTCACACGCGCCGCCCGCTTGGTCGTAGCTCGCATCGATCCCCGCGTCGTCGCAGTAGCCTGGCGGGATCATGCACGCGTCCGTCGCGTAGCAGCCCCACTGTCCGCCCATGCAGGTGCACACGGTCGATGGATAGCACTTGCCGCAGCAGCACTCCTGGCCGTATTCGCACTTCAGGTTATCCGTGCTGCACGTGCCTTGCATGACTGGGCTGGCGGGGCACTGCGCGCTCACGTCGCTGCCGGTGGTGTCGCTGATGTCCACGCCCGCGGTGTCACTGCCGCCTGAGGCATCCGTGGCGACATCGCTGATGACGCCCAAGTCATCGCCGCCACCGCCCGCATCGGCGGCTCCGCCAGGAGTTGCGGCGTCGCACGACGTCAGCGCCAAAGCCAAGGCAGCGGTCCATGTCCAGTAGCACAAGCGGGATGAATGCATGGGGGCCTCCAAGTTCGAGACAGTGCCGCACGACGCAGCCATCGCACAGGTTAGGATGCACAAGCCGTGCCACACGGGGGCTCTGCGTTTTCTCCTGACATCCCCTGTCGTTGGGAGGCGCTCAACCGCGCGATCGTTGTATCGATGATGGATTTCGCCACAGGCATGTTGTGAATTCCAACACACGCGCGCCAATTGCGGGGCAACGCCCGTTCGGCCACACTGCAGGCCAGCGCATGCGGAGCAACGCCACGGTGACGCCAGCCGAGAACCCCGAGTACCTGTCGCAACAGCTCATCACGTACCTTGGCAACAAGCGGGCGCTGCTGGCGTTCATCGGCGCGGGCGTGGCGCGCGTGCGGGCGCGGCTTGGCCAGCGCAAACTCACGACTTTGGACGCGTTCTCCGGTTCTGGCGTCGTGGCGCGTTACCTGCGGCGGGACAGTGATCGGCTCATCGTCAACGATTGTGAAGCGTATTCCGCCGTCATCAACCGGTGCTATCTGGCCAATCCGACAGCGGATTTACTCGCCGAGCTGAACGCGCACCACGCCCAGCTTCTGGCGCAAATCCACCAGCAGGGCCTGCAGCCGGGATTTATCGCGGAGCTGTATGCGCCGGCCGACGACGCGGCGATCCAGCCGCACGACCGTGTGTTCTACACGACCCGCAACGCCCGGTATCTCGACACGATGCGCCAGCTGATCGACGGACTTCCGGCGCACTTGCAGGACTTTTTTGTCGCGCCGCTGCTCTCGCAGGCGTCGATCCACGCCAACACGTCGGGTGTGTTCAAGGGCTTCTACAAGGACACGGCGTCGGGGCTCGGCCAATACGGCGGCAACCGGCGGGACGCACTGGCGCGCATCACGCGGGAAATCGCGCTGCCGCTGCCCGTGTTCAGCCGGTTCGAGGTCGATTGCGAGGTGCACCAACGGGACGCCAACGCGCTGATCGGCGAGCTACCGGACCTGGACCTCGCCTACATCGATCCGCCGTACAACCAGCATCCTTATGGCGCCAATTACTTCATGCTGAACCTGCTCGCCGATTATCAACGGCCGCTGGGCGTGAGTGAAGTCTCCGGGATTCCAAAGGATTGGCGGCGATCTGCCTACAACCGGCGGGCGGAGACGCTCGCGGCGCTGACGCACCTGGTCACGGCGATGCCGGCGAAATTCCTGCTGATCTCGTTCAACTCGCAGGGCTTCATCAGCCGCGAGGCGATGCTGGCGATGCTGTCCGGCGTCGGCAAGACGACCCTGCTGGAGACGCAGTACAACGCGTTTCGCGGGAGCAGGAACCTGCGCAATCGGGAAATCCACGTCCGGGAGTTCCTGTTTTTGGTGGAGAAGGCGTGAAAGCCCGACCCGCAGTTGTTAGGGGCAGACGATCAAATCCGGCCACATCGCGATGTTGTGCCACGCCTTCCCAGCGTCGCCATGCGCGGCGAGAACCCAGGAGCCTCGGACGTCTTCAACCGGGCCATACGGCTGTTCGCACGGCATGCCCCAGCGGGTGAAGCGCGCGCCGTAGTCGATGGGCAGGGCAGGCGTCGCCGCACCTTCCGCACTCGCCGGCCTGGGATCGGATTGCGCGTTCGCCGATGGCACGCCGCCCACGTACGCGACCTGCCACGCATGCGGCGGCCTCTGCGCGACGGGTCCGCGTGGCCCCGTGCGACTCAAAAGCAAAGCAGTCGCCGTGGCAAAACCGGCACAGGCGCCGAGGATAAATCGGTCACGTGGGAGCATGGGGACCTCCGTGTAGCTAGGGCGCGGACCTTTCCCGTTCAGGCATAAGACGCTGGCATCTGCACGCGCGGCGTCTTGCGCTCCATCGCGACAACCGCGAGCGTCGTCTTGAGCAGCGCATCCGGATTCAGCGAAATACTGTCGATGCCTTGCTCGACGAGGAATTGCGCGAACTCCGGATAGTCGCTCGGCGCCTGCCCGCAAATCCCGATCTTGCGGCCGTTGACCTTCGCGGCGCGAATCACTTGTGCGATCATGGTCTTCACCGCATCGTTGCGCTCATCGAAGATCGGCGCGACGATTTCCGAGTCGCGGTCCACGCCGAGCACCAACTGCGTCAGATCGTTGGACCCGATGGAGAAGCCATCGAAGATCTTGGCAAAACTGTCCGCGAGGATGACGTTGCTGGGGATTTCGCACATCACGTACACCTCAAGGCCGTCCTCGCCGCGCTTCAGGCCATTGCGCGCCATTTCCGCCAGCACCAGCTCGCCTTCCTTGACCGTCCGGCAGAACGGAACCATCAGCTTGAGGTTCTTCAGGCCCATCTCCTCGCGCACTTTGACCATCGCACGGCACTCCAGGGCAAAGCCCTCGCGGTAGCGCGGATGGTAGTAGCGCGACGCGCCGCGGAAGCCGAGCATCGGATTTTCCTCGTGCGGCTCAAACGCCGCGCCGCCCAGCAAATTGGCATATTCGTTGGTCTTGAAGTCGCTGAGCCGCACGATCACGTCCTTGGGATGAAACGCCGCCGCGATGAGCGCGACGCCCTGCGCCAGCGCGTCGACAAAATACTGCGGCTTGTTCTTGTAGCCCGCCGTCAGCGCGGCAATCCCCTCGCGCGTTTCAGCGCCGACGACTTTCTCCGGATACAGCAGCGCCATCGGATGCACTTTGACCCAGTTGGAAATGATGAATTCCAGCCGCGCCAAGCCCACGCCAGCATTGGGCAGGAAAGACAGCGCGAACGCCTGCTCCGGGTTGGCCACATTGAGCATGATCTTCGTGCGCGGCTGCGGCACCTTGTCCAGATCCGTGCTGATGACCTCGAACGCCAGCTTCCCCTCATAGACGCGCCCGGTTTCGCCTTCTGCGCAGGACACGGTCACTTCCTGACCGTCCTTCAGGATCTCCGTCGCGTTCTGCGCGCCTACGACCGCCGGGAGGCCAATCTCCCGACTGACGATGGCCGCGTGGCACGTTCGCCCGCCGCGGTTGGTGATGATGGCGGAGGCCTTCTTCATGATCGGCTCCCAATCGGGATCGGTCTTGTCGGCGACAAGCACGTCGCCCGGCTGGAACGTGTGCAGGTACTGCGGGCCGCGCATCACGCGCACCCGACCCTGGCCTATCCGATCGCCCACGCTCCGGCCGCTCAGCAGCACGCGGCCATGCTCTTTCAGGACGCAGGTCTCCAGCATCCGGCTCTGGCGGTTGGACTGGACGGTCTCCGGCCGCGCCTGGACGATGAACAGCTCGCCCGTGCGACCGTCCTTGGCCCACTCGATGTCCATCGGGCACGGATGGCCGGCTTTGGCGGTGTAGTGCTCCTCGATGAGCACGGCCCAACGCGCGAGCGCGAGGATCTCCTCGTCATTGAGCGCGAATTGCGCCCGCTCCGCCGCCGGGACCGGCACGTTCTTGACCCGCCGCCCCGCGCCAGCGTCGTAGAGCATCCGCAGCTCTTTGCTGCCCAGCCGCTTCTGCAGGATCGACTTGAAGCCCTGTTTCAGCGTCGGTTTGAAGACGCGGTACTCGTCCGGATTGATGGCCCCTTGCACGACGTTTTCACCGAGGCCGTACGCCGCGCTGATGAGGACGACGTCCCGAAAGCCGGTTTCCGTGTCCAGCGTGAAGGCCACGCCCGCGCTCGCCAGATCCGCGCGCACCATGCGCTGCACGCCGACGGAAAGCGCGACTTGCGCCGCACCCAGGCCGTGCGTGGCGCGGTAGTGGATAGCGCGATCGGTGAACAGGGAGGCAAAGCACCGCCGGACGCTGTCAAGGAGCGCGACGCGGCCTTGGATGTTGAGGAATGTCTCCTGTTGCCCGGCGAAGCTCGCTTCCGGCAGGTCCTCGGCGGTCGCGCTGCTCCGCACGGCCACGTCGATGGGCTCGCCGCCAGCGGAGAGCTTCTCGTATGCCGCCGCAATCGCGTCCACGAGATCCTGGGGCAACTGCGCGCCCAGCATCGCCTCGCGAATCGTTCGACCGCACCGCGCCAGCGCGTCCGTGTCGGTCAGGTCCAAGCCCTGCAGTTGGGCGGCAATCACGGATTCCAGGTTCGCCGAGCGCAGGAACTGGCGGTACGCGTGCGCCGTGATGGCAAAGCCGTTGGGCACACGGACGCCCTTGGCGGTCAACTCCCGGACCATTTCGCCCAGCGACGCGTTCTTGCCGCCGACGACGGGCAGGTCGCTCAGGCTGATGTGGTCAAACCAAAGAACAAGCGGCTGCGGGCTTGGGGCGCTTTGCATGGACGTTCTCCTGTAGATGGGATGGCGGACCTGACGGCCGTTTCTGGGATCCGAAGCAAATTCCGTGCCACGTCGACGGCAATCCGCCAAACGACGACGGCAAGGCTTGTCGGGCCAAAATTACCGATCGTTCGGGCGGGCGAATGCGCAGGTTTCCGCATTTGCCTGTGGGTTATGGCGCACCGCGTCATCCGCCGTCCCGTCGCACTTGCGCTCCGCCAAAGAAGGTGGTCCGCTTCGTCGCGCCGCCGATGCTGGCGCACCTGGGAGCCTGTCATGCGCCGCAATCGCCTTGTTGTCTTCGTTTTCCTGTGTCCGCTCGCCAGCGCCTGGGCGTGCGGCAACAGCGCGAGCAAGGACGCCGCGCTGCTCGCCGACGCACTGGACGACACAACCGCGACGACTGACGCGCAAAGTGCCGACGACGCTGCCGATTCCGATGTCCTCCCGGACGTCGTCAAGCCCGTCTGTCTGCCCGCGGAAATCACCGCGTTGGGCGAGGGCTTTTTCGTCGACATTTCCGCGGCCAGCGGCATCCGCCACGGCAATGTCGTCTACGGCAGCGCCACGGCCATTCCCATCAACGATCACAGCCGCCTCGGCTTCGTCGACCTGGATGGCGATGGCTTTGACGACATCGTGACCCACAGCCTCTATCCCAATCCGCAGGCGGGCGTGCCCTTTGAGAACCTGATCTACCGCAACCAGGGCGACGGCACTTTTGCCGACTTCTCCGACGCCAGCGGCCTGCGCACCGTTCCCGCCGGTTGGTTCGCCTTTGGCGACGTGGACAACGACGGCGATCAGGACTGCCTTGCCGGGCTTGACGTGCCCCTGACTGGCAAGACGCACCAGATCCTGCTGAACGATGGCAAGGGCCATTTCACGCCCAAAGCCGCGAGCGGCGTGGAAAAACTGCAGTCCGTCGCGGGCAACGCCGTCTTTGCCGACTTCAACGGCGACGCCAAGTTGGACGTCTTCATCGGCATGGGCCACACCGCCTACAGCGCGCCCAACGTCCTCTTGATCGGCAACGGCGACGGCACTTTCGTCAACCACACGGACTGGCTCGGCAGCAATCCCGCGCAGCCCACCAACGGCACCGTCGCGTGTGACTACGACGGCGACGGCGACATGGACGTGCTCGTCAGCAACTACGGCGTCAGCGTCCTCGCCGGGCACAACGCGCTCTATGAGAACGACGGCACGGGGCACTTCGCTGAAGTCGCGGAATCCGTCGGGTTCGCCTACCTCAAGACCGGCAACCCGTGGCTCGTGCAACAGGGCGTCATGTCCGGCGACGAACCCACGCCCGGCACCAGCGGCTACATCGGCAGCAACGGTTTTGGCCTCGACTGCGGCGACTTCAACGGCGACGGCCGCATGGACGTCTTCATCACCGCCATCAGCCACCCGGTCGCGGACGACTACTCGCGCAAGTGGTCCGATCCGACGCTGCTCCTCATCAACACGCTCAAGGACGGCAAAGTCTGGTTCGTCAGTGAAGGCGCCGACCGGAAGTTGCCGTTCAACGAGGGCGATGTCGACGGCGCGATGGTGGATTTTGACAATGACGGCCGGCTGGACGCGTCCATCTCCCGCGACCGAAAATACGAGGGCGGCTACACCGGCGTCGACCAGAAGGCGTGGTTCGGCTTGATGCACCAGGAGGCGGACGGCAGCTTCGCCAGCGTCGGTCCGGTCAGCGGCATCAACAACATGAACAGCAAGCCGAGCGCCTCGCAAACCACCTGTGCGCAGGACACCGAGTGCGCCGTGAGCGGGGAAAAATGCCTCGTCAAGGCCTGCCGCACCCCGTGCACGAGCGACGCACAATGCCTGCAGGGCAACGAGAACTGCGCGACGGGCGGCTACTGCAAAGACCTGTTGGGCATGAAGAACGCCCAGAACCACGCGTGGGCGGACATCGACGGCGACGGCGACATGGACTTGCTCGTTGGCGGTCGGGACACCGGCGGTGGACGGCCGAATTTCCTGTTCCGCAACGACGTGGGCCAGAAGCTGCCGTGGCTCAAGCTGCGGATGGCGGGCGATGGCGTGAAGGTGAACCGAGATGCCATCGGCGCGCGCGTGACCGTGACGTTTGCGGCGGGCGGCATCCTGACGCGCGAGGTCAAGGCGAGCCGCGGGATGCACGACTCCATGGACGGCCGCGCGCTGCATTTCGGCCTCGGCGACCTCGGCTGCGACTTCACGGTCCAGGTGCGTTGGCCCGATGGCAAGGTCGTCATGCTCGACGGGGCGAAGATCGCGCCGCGCAAGGCGCTCATCGTGCGGTACCCGGACATTGTGGAGTAGATCGGCGTTCCATGTGAAACGTTTCAATGCAGATGAAACGTTGCGTTGCGTTTGAAACACAGTCGTTCGCGCTGTCCTTGAAAGCATTTCAAGAAATCAAGCAAGTTCATGTGATTGGCGATTTCCTGGACTTGGCATGTTGCTTGCACTGCTTGTGCGTGCGGACTGGTTCATCAGGGCCTCCGCAACGCTGGAGGCTGGGCATGTCTTGGAGCAGGCGCGAATTCATCCAAATTGGCTCGGTGGCCTTGGGCGCCACTTCATTGGCGCTCGGCGGCAGGCGGTCCCTCTTCGGCCTGGACAGCCCCGACGTCGCCGATCCGCACACCGATGGCGACCGCGTTGTGGCGACGCTGTGCGAACTCTGCTTCTGGAAGTGCGGCGTCCTCGCCCACGTCCAGAACGGCCGCGTGACGAAAATCGTCGGAAATCCGGCGCATCCGCTGTCTGGCGGCAAGCTCTGTCCGCGCGGCACCGGCGGCATCGGCCTGCTCTACGATCCGGACCGGCTGAAGCAGCCGCTGATCCGCCGCGGGGATCGCGGCTCGCAGCACTACGAGGCGGTGAGTTGGGAGGCTGCGCTCGATCACACGGCTGAAAATCTGTTGAAAATCAAGGCGAAGTACGGCCCGGAAGCGGTGGCGCTGTTCAGTCACGGATTTGGCGGCTCGTTCTTCAAGCACCTGCTGAACGCGTATGGATCGGACAACGTCGGCGCGCCGTCCTACGCCCAGTGCCGCGGCGGTCGCGAAGTGGGTTTTCAGCTGACATTTGGCGCCCCGGTCGGTTCGCCTGAAGTGCTCGATCTGGAGAACTGCCGCGCCATCGCGCTCATCGGTTCGCATCTCGGCGAGAACATGCACAACACGCAAGTGCAGGAGTTCGCGACGGCGCTGTCGCGCGGTGCCCAACTGATTGTCGTCGATCCGCGTTTCTCCACGGCGGCGGGGAAGGCGAAACACTGGCTGCCGATCAAGCCGGGTACGGACATCGCGCTGCTGCTGGCGTGGATTCACGTCATGCTCGGCGAAAACCTGTACGACCATGACTATATTTCGAAATACGCGATTGGACTGGAAGAACTCAAAGCGCACGTCGCCGACAAAACGCCGGAATGGGCGGCTGTGGAAACCGGACTGAGCGTGGGCCAGATTGTCGACAGCATTCGGCTCCTCGCGGGCGCGCGGCCGGCGGCGATGCTCCACCCGGGGCGGCACACGGCTTGGTATGGCGACGACGCACAGCGGGCGCGCGCGATGGCGATTGTCAACGCGCTGCTGGGCAATTATGGCCGCCAGGGCGGCTTTTATCTGCCGACCAAGCTCCCGGTTGCGAAATATCCGGGGATTCCGGCGTACGCGACCAAGCCGCCGCCGGCGCCGGATAGGCCCAAGGGCGTGACCTATCCGTTCGCGGACGAGTCGCTGGCGCACGGCCTGCGCGATGCGTCGGTGCCCGGGACGGCGGCGTACGACATCAAGGGTTGGATCGTCTATGGCACCAATCTGATGCAGGCGCTGCCGGAGCCGAAGAAGACGCTGGCAGCGATTCAGCACCTCGACTTCCTGCTGGCGATTGATGTGCTGCCGGCTGAAATCACTGGTTTCGCCGACGTTGTGCTGCCCGAAGCGACCTATCTGGAGCGCTGGGATGACGTGGCGGTCACGCCGTACAAGGAGCCGTTCGTGGCGATTCGGCAGCCGGTTGTCCCGCCGATGTATGGCAGCAAGCCGGGCTGGTGGATCGCCCGCGAGCTGAGCAAACGCTTGGGGCTGGAGATGTACTTTCCGTGGACGGACGCGGGGCAGATGGTGGAGGCGCGCCTGAGCGCGGCTGGATTTGACGTCGCGCAGGTCAAGAAGACCGGCGTTGTCGTGGCCAAGCACAAGCCGATTTGCCTGGAGGAAGGTCTGGAGCCGACGTTCGCGACGCCGTCCAAAAAGATTGAGCTCTTCTCCCAACAGCTCGCCGACGCCGGTTTTGACCCGATGCCGAAGTACACGCCACCCGAGGAGCCGCCCGAGGGGCAGTTTCGTCTGCTGACGGGACGTACGCCGACGCACACGTTTGGCCGGACGACCAACAATCGTTTCCTGTCGCAGGTCTACAACGAGAATGAGGTCTGGCTGAACGCGCGGATCGCCAAGGAGCGCGGGCTGGCCAACGGCGAGATGGTGTCCCTCATCAATCAGGATGGCGAGCGCGCCGGGCCGATCCGCCTGAAGGCGACCCAGCGCATCCGGCCGGATTGCGTGTTCATGGTGCACGGCTACGGCCATGAATCCAAAGGCCTGCACTTCGCCCGCGGTCGCGGCGGCAATGACAGCAAGCTGATGTCGCGCACCAAGATCGACCCGCTGATGGGCGGCACGGGCATGAGCGTGAACTTTGTCCGCATTGAACAGGTGACGCCATGAGGAACCCGCGCTACGTCATGTTGGTCGACACGCGGCTGTGCGTGGGGTGCAAGGCCTGCGTCCTCGCATGCAAATCGGAAAACAACGTCCCAGACGGCTACTGCCGCGAGTGGATTGTCGAAGACATTTGGGGCGAATTTCCCGACTTGCGCGCCGAGATTCGCTCCACCCGCTGCAACCATTGCAGCAACGCGCCGTGTGTCGACGCATGCCCCACCGGCGCCAGCCATTTCGCCCTCGGCGGCGTCGTCCTCGTCGATCACGACGCTTGTACGGGCTGCAAAGCCTGCATCGCGTCGTGCCCGTACGACGCCCGCTACGTGCACCCGGACGGCTACGTGGACAAGTGCACGTTCTGCCTCCACCGCGTCGCGCGCGGCGAGTTGCCGGCGTGCACGACCGTCTGTCCGACGCGCACGCTGCACTTTGGCGACGCGAATGACCCGCACTCTGAAGTGGCGGCGCTGCTCCGCTCGCGGGAATGGAAAGTCGACCATCCGGAGACCGGCGCGGAGCCCAATCTCTACTTTCTGGTTTGAGGTGCCGTGATGACCAGCCCCTTCCATGAGTCCGTTACGACCCGCCTCAATCACGCGATCGACCCCGCGCTGCACATCTGGGGCTGGGAGATCACGGTCTACCTTTTCCTCGGCGGGCTTGTCGCCGGGCTGTTCATCCTTTCGGCGTTGCTCGAACTGCAACGAGGCAAGCCGTCAACGTCCTCCGGTATGCGGTCCGTGCCTATCCTGGCGCTCGTTCTCCTCTCATTGGGCATGGGCACGCTGTTCCTCGATCTGGACTACAAGGCTCACGTCTTCCGGTTCTACATGGCGTTTCGGCCCTCGTCTCCCATGTCGTGGGGGGCGTGGATTCTGCTCCTTGTCTACCCGGCGGGTTTGCTGCTTTGGCTGGGCAACTTGCCCGCCGCGCTGCAGCTGCCGGTCCTCGCTCGACCGATCGCGGCGGCGCAGCGCTGGCGGCGGCGGCTCCTGTGGCTGAGCGTCGTGATGGGCGTCGGTCTCGGGCTCTACACCGGGCTGCTGCTGGGCACGCTGTCAGCGCGCATCCAGTGGAACTCGGCGGTGCTCGGGCCGCTGTTCCTGACGTCGGGCATTTCCACGGGCGCCGCGCTTCTGCTGCTGTTGCCCCTCCATGCCGACGAACGGAAGACGCTGATTCGCTGGGATATGGTCGCGATTGCCACCGAGCTGCTGCTGCTGGCGCTCCTGTTGATCGGCTACGTCACGGGCAGTTCCGCGGCGCGCATGGCCGGTGCCGTCTTTCTTGGCGGCGCTTGGACGGCGAGCTTCTGGTCTCTCGTCGTCGTCCTCGGTCTCTGCGTGCCGTTGGCGATGGGCCTGCTGGAGGTGCGCAAGCACCTGCCGCTCATCGCGCTCACCCCCGTCCTGGTGCTGATTGGCGGCCTGTCGCTGCGGGCCATTTTGCTGGCGTCGGGGCAAGAGACCGGCTTTCGGCTGCTGCCGTAGGAGAAACAAGTCATGCCGCATCAACCTGAAAAACCTCTCTGGAATCCGTATTTCGCCGGCATCATGCTCGGCATTGTGCTGATCGCATCGTACCTGGTGATGGGGACTGGCGTCGGCTCCTCGGGTGCGGCGAATCGTCTGGCCATCGGCGCGGCGCATTGGATTGCGCCAACTGCGGTGGAGCAGAACGGCTATTTTGGTCCGTTCGTCGCGGGGGGCGCGC
>CAINLT010000389.1 GCA_903850505.1 uncultured Myxococcales bacterium
GCCGCCGTTGAAGCCGCTGCCATCGCTGAGTTCCTCGCCGCGGACGCCGACAAAATGTCCCAGGTCAAAGCGCTGTCCGTCGCGCGACCGTGGGGCGAGACCCGCTGCAGCTTCCTCGACCGCGACGGCGGCTGCGCCATTTACGCCGTTCGCCCGCTCGTCTGCCGCACGCAGGGTCTGCCGATTGGGCTGGAGAACGGTGAATTGACCGCGTGTTCGTTGAATTTTCGCGAAGGACTCGGCGAACTTCCACTTGGCGACCGCATCGACCAGAAGACGCTCAGTACCCTGCTCTTCGTGGTGAACCAGCGCTTTGGCGGTGGCGAACGGCGCGAACTCACCGTCGACGGCGTCACTCGTGGCAGCTAAGGCAGCGCGATTCCCAGCAAATCCATCAGGCCGTTGACGAGCGTCAGCGGGTGCGGCGGACAGCCGGGCACGTAGAGGATCGGCACGTTCGCGTCGAGGAATTGCCGTTCAATCTGCGGCGCTTCCGCGAACAGGCCGCCGGAGATCGCGCACGCGCCAAACGCAAGCACAAAGCGCGGCCGCGGCAGCGCGTCAAAGCAGAGCTGCAGCGGTTCCGCCATGTTGCGCGTGATGGGACCACTGATAACGAGACCGTCGGCGTGGCGCGGCGAGGCGACGAACTCGATGCCGTACCGGCCAAGGTCAAAGTTGACGTTGCTGACCGCGTTCAGCTCGGACTCGCAGCCGTTGCAGCCGCCCGCGGAGACCGAACGCAGCCGCAGCGAGCGGCCAAATTGCTTGTGCAGCGCGGCGGACACCGCGATCGGCGGCGGCGCAGGCCGGTGGGCGGAGATGAGCAGGTCGTCGCGCAGCACGGCCGCGGTGTGGCAGGCGTTGGTGAACGTCAGCTTCTTCTCCGGGCAAACGGGCGCGCAGTCGCCGCATTGGACGCAGCGCCCGAGGTCGATCTGCACGGGGTCGAGCGACACGAACGCGTTGCTCGGGCACGCATCCGCACACGCGCGGCACGCGGGCGCGCACGCCGCGTCGGCGATGACCGGCATCCCGCGAAAGTTGGCGGGCGCAGCGGCGCGCAAATCGCCGATGTACTGGCGACCCTGCGAAATCCGGACCCGTAGCGAACGCAGCATCGGTTTGGCTCCTAGAGGTCGTTGCCGCAGTACGAGAGGTCAAAGCTCTTGTTGCAGATGGGAAAATCGCTGATGTCATTGCCGCGCAGCGCCACCGCCAGGCCAAACCAGTTGCGCAGCGACGGATCCTGCGCCTTGAAGTGCCGTAATTTGCCGTTGGCGTCCGTCTGCAGCGCGTGGATCGTCTCCCCGCGCCAGCCTTCGCACACGCCGATCGCCAGGGTGTCCGGCGGCAGCGCGCCGATCGGCTGCAGCGGCGGCGCATCGAGACCGGGCACCGCCAGCGCTTGCAGCAGCCACACGACGGATCGGCCGATTTCATCGATCCGCAGCGCCGCCCGCGCCCACACATCGCCCGTCAGCTGCTTGGCGTGCGGCATCGGCAGCCGCGTGTACGCGCGCCCCGGCAGCGCCACGCGCTGGTCGAGGTCCAGGCTGCTCGCGCGCGCCACCATGCCCACCAGCCCGAGCTCGCGCGCAGTTTCCGCCGTCACCGTCCCGACCTCGTGCAGCCGCCCTGCGACCGACAGCGACGTCTCAAAAAGCGCCGAAACCGTCCGCATGTCGCGCTGGAACTGCGCCAGCAGGTCCGGGATGCGCCGCGCCGTCTCCGCATCAATGCCGAACCGCACGCCACCTGGCCGCAGCCAACCACGGCCAAAGCGGCTGCCGCAGAGCTGCATCGACAGGTTGATGAGGGTCGTGCGCAACCGTCCCCAGGTCGTCCCGCCTTGCAGGAAGCCGATGTCCGTCGCGATGCCGCTCAGCCCGGTCAGGTGCATCGCCACGCGTTCCAGCTCCAGCGCGATGGCCCGGACGATCTCGACTTCGTCCGTCACCGTCACGCCCGCCATCGCCTCCAGCGCCCGGCAAAACGCCCACGTATGGCCGATGCTCGTGTCGCCCGCAATCGTCTCCACGAGCGCCGCCGCGTGCGCGAGCGGCCGCTGCAGCACCAGCGCCTCGATGCCGCGATGCTGAAAGCCCAGCTGGATCTCCAGGTGATGGACCTGCTCGCCCAGGCACATGAAGCGAAAATGCCCCGGTTCAATCACGCCGGCGTGGATCGGCCCGACCGCAACCTCGTGCACTTCCTTGCCTTCCATCTTGAAAAACGGATACGCGGCCATCGGCGCCACGGGCGACCGCACCGGCTTCAGCCACGGATGCCCCGGCATCGGCAGCCCCGTCTGCTCGTGAATTTCCCGCTCAAAGATGTGCAGCTGTGGAAACTGCACCGTCAGCGCCGGCAGCCCCGCGTCGCCCGTCGCGTGCCCGCGCAACACGGAAAGGCCCTGCTCGTCCTGCAAAAGCGCCGTCAACTCGATGGCGCCATCGGCCAGCGGCGCGCCAAAATACGTCAGCGCCCGCGCGCCCGCCTCCAGCCGCTCGCGCAGCGCGTGATTGAATCCGACGTGTGTCAGTGGCGACAACGACGACGCGACGAGATACGGCGACGGAGGCATCAGCGCGTCCCCAGGCTGCCGGCAACTTGTTGCAGCAGCGTTGACAGCGGCGCCGGCGTGTAGACGCCCAGCGACAGCAGGATGGCGAGGTAGAAGAGCTTGGGACCGAGGGCAACGAGCGATTCCTTCTTGCGGACGGCACCGGGACGCGGATCGCCCCAGACCATCGGAAAGAGCGAGCGACCCGTGGCGACGAAGACGACGGAGAGCAGCACGCCCAGCGCGCCGAACGTGACGAAATGCCCGGTGGTGATGAGTCCGGTCATGATGATGACCTCGCCAAAGAAGCTGCCGAACGGCGCGAAGCCGAGGAGCGCGAACGTGCCGACGAGGAAGAAGAGCGCGCTGTAGCGCATTTCGCGGATCATGCCGTGGAGTTCGTCGATCTTCTTGGTGCGGTAGTGCGCCTTGATGGTGCCGGCCGTGAGGAACAAGATGGCTTTGACCAGCGCGTTGCTGACGACGTAGAGGATGACGCCGTACGCCGCGGGTCGGCCGAGCGCGAGGCCAAGCGCGATGACGCCCGCGTGGTTGATGGCGGCGTAGGCGATGAGCAGCTTGTAGTTGTTGGTGGAGACGATCTTGACCGTCGCGACCAGCATCGACGCCAGCCCGAGCGCGGTCAGTTGGTAGCCGGCCAGATCCGCGTCATTGCCGCCGTAGACCTGCAGCGTCCGGAACAGGCCGACGAACACCGCGTTGAACTGCACGGCGGCGAGGAGCGCGGTGACGGACGGCGAAGCGGCGTCGTACGTCTCCGGCAGCCAGGAATACAGCGGCGCCATGCCCAGCTTGGACGCATAGCCGAAGATCATCAGCGCGAGGCCCAGCCGCCGCCAGACCGGATCGGCGATCGCCACTTCCAGCCGCAGGTTGTCGTGGAAAAGGCTGACCCGCTCGGCGCCCACCGTCAGCTCAATGCCATGCGTCAGGCAGACGACGCCCAACAGCACGAGACCGAGGCTCACCGCCGAGAACAGGAAATAGTGCCACGCGGCCGTCGTCGCGGAATCGCGGCGCTGGTGGTGGATCATCGGCACGGCGGCGAGCGCGGTGAACTCCAGGAAAATCCACGCGATGACGATGTGGTTGGCGAGAATCGCGCCGTTAGCCGCCGCCATGAAGACGAGCGCAAGCCGCACCAGCCGGTGAATGTCGCCGGTCAGCTCCGGCGCTGCACGCAGGCGGTTGTGCAGGTGCAGCGAGATGCCGACGAACAGCGCGTTGATGAGCAGGAGGAACAACTGCGACGTCGCGTCGACGACCATGAAGTGGCCGAGCTCAAAAGTCGGCGCATCGCGCGGAACCGACAGCGGGAGGACGGCCAGCATGTCCAGCGCGGCGATCGCCAGCAGCAGCCGGCGCGCGTACGGAAAGAGCCGCGGAACCAGCAGCAGCAAGGCGCCGATCAGGGGCAGGACCACGGTGATGAGCGGCAGAAGGTTCATAGGATGGCCGAATCCGCAGGATGCTCGGGCGCATCGTCCACCATGCCCAGACGCCGCACCAGCAGCGCGAGCGTCAACACGGACAGGAGGTACACGACCGTCAGGCCAAGCTGCGCCATCCACTCGACGTGGTGGTGCGCGTGGAGCTCAAAAAGCGCGATGCTGTTCTCCAGCGTGAGCAACGCGATCGCTTGGCCCAGCGGCGCGCGCTGGGTCGACAGGATCAGCAGCGCCAAGAGCACGCCGGAACACGCGACGCCCAGGTGCGTGATCGAGCGCGAGTACTCGCCCGCCAGCGTCGCTGAGAATCCGAAACTCGTCATGACGAGCACCGCGGCGAGCGTCCACACGAACAGGTTGGCCGGAATGAGGTCAAACGCCGACTGAACGCCCCGCTCGGTCGCCATCCGCTTGAGATACCACGGCGCGAAGAACGCCCGGAACAGCAGCAGATCGGCCAGCGCAATCAGCGGCGACGGCGCGAGGTGGTCCGCGTGCAGCCAAATCATCCCCGCCATCGCCAGCGCCTGGATGCGCAGCCCCGTGAGCGCCGCGCGCCACGAGCGGATGAACAGCGGCAGGCACAGCGCGAGGAACCAGGCAACGAGAAGGAACGTCATGGCCGCCTACCCCAGTTCCGGTTGCGTGCTGGCCAACAGGAGCGCGACGACGCCCAGCGCGGCGATCACAAAAGCGAACTGCGGAATCAGGCGCATCCGCAGACGGGCGACCAACGACTCCACAAAGCCAATCGCCACGGCCGTCACGAACATCAGCGCCAGGGAAACGAGCGCGCTCAGCAGCGGCTGGTCATGGGCCGGGAACGGGTTGACCAGCGCGGCGAGCATCCCGGCGTAGAGCGTGAGCTTGAGACCCGCGGCGTACTGCATCATCGCGAGATCGACGCCGCTGTGATCGAGGATCATCACCTCGTGAATCATCGTCAGTTCGAGGTGGGTCGTCGGATCGTCCACGGGCAGCCGCGCGCTCTCGATGAGCAGCAGCAGGAACAGCGCGGTCGCGCACAGCGGCGAGACGAGGAACGCCTGCCAGCCGTGCGGCAGCATGAGCTCAGCGAAGTTGCCATGACCGCTGCCGAGCGCCAGCGTGCCCAGCACGAGGAAGAGCGCGGGCTCGGCAAACACCGCGAAGGTCGCCTCGCGCGCGGTGCCCATGCCCTCGAACGGGCTGCCGGTATCGAGCGCGGCCAGCATCAGGAACATGCGCCCCAGACCGACGACGTAGGCGAACGCGACAAAGTCGTTGGCGAACGGGAAGATGCCCGCGCCGGGCACGAGCGGCGCCAACAGCGAAGCCACGACCGCAGTCGCCACGACCACGAGCGGCGCGAGGCGGAAGACGGCGGTCGTCACGTCACTGTAGACCGGCTGCTTGCCCAGCAGGCGGCGCGTGTCCCAGAACGGCTGCAGCAACGGCGCGCCACGCCGACCGCCCCACCACGCCTTGACGCGGTTGATGACGCCGGGCAGCAGGAACGGCAGCAGCACGAGACCGAGCAGGTGCAGGACGAGGGAAGCGAGCATCACAGCCGGCCTCCCGTGCTCGCCAGCACCAGCGCAATCGTCGCGACGAGGACCAACAGGCCGACGGCAAACGCGATGCGCGGGCTCTGCGGCGTCTTCTCGGCCAGGAGCGCGAGCGTCGCTTCGCCGGTGTCCAGCACCTCGAACATGCGGTCCTCGACGGCGTCCACGGCATGCATCCGCAGGTGCGCTTCCGCCGGGAATAGCCCGGTGGGCAAGCGCTGCGTGACCTTCATGGGCAGCAGTGTCTTGTAGTAGCTGGCCAGATGGCCAGAAAACGACGCGCCGGTGTACTGGGCGCGCGGCACCGGCTCCGTGTACCCACAGCCCCATGTGCGATGCGTGAGCGCGGGCGCCGGCGACGCCCACTTGCGCACGGCCGCGAGCGCGCCGACGAGCAGCAGCACGGCGACGCTCACGCCCACAATCGGCAGCAGCAGACCCAGCGGCACCGCGAGCACCTGCGCGACGTCCAGCCCGCGGTGCGTGAGGGCAATGAACTGCCCGGCGGGAACCGCGACGAGCGTGAGGCCGACCTGCGGCACCAGGCCAAACACGAACAGGAGCGCCGAGAGGATGTACAACGCGCTGCGCATGGCCGGACCGGGATCCTGGGCGCCGTGAATCGTTGGGTCGCGCGACGTGCCGAGGAAGGTCAGACCGAACGCGCGCGTCATGGAAAACGCCGAAACGGCACCGACAAACGCAAGCACTGTCGCGGCGAGAACGAGGAGGCCGCGGTTCTGGCCGCCGACGACGGAATCGTCAAAGAGCGCGCTGTACAGCAAGAATTCGCTGACGAAGCCGTTCAGCGGCGGCAGCGCGGCGATGGCGACGCCGCCCAACAGGAACGCGACGGCCGTCTGCGGCATGCGCCGGGCGAGACCGCCGAGACGCTCGATGTCGACCGAGTGCGTCGCGCTGTAGACCGCTCCGGCGGCGTAGAAGAGCAGGCACTTGAAGATCGCGTGGTGCAGGATGTGCAGCAGGCCACCGGCAAAACCGAGCACGACAAGGACCGGGTTGTGCCACGTCAGCCCCAGATAGCCGAGGCCAAAACCGAGGCACGCGATGCCGACGTTCTCCGTGGAGCTGTAGCCGAGCAGGCGCTTGAGGTCGCGCTGGACGGTGGTGTAGACGACGCCCGTCACGGCCGAGAGCAGCGCAAACGCGATGAGGAACCAGCCCATCCACTCGTCGGGCGCGCCCATCAGCAGCGTAAACCGCAGCAGGCCATACAGCCCGGCCTTGTGGATGACGCCGGACATCAGCGCGGAGACGTGCGCAGGCGCGGCGGCGTGCGCGCGCGGAAGCCAGGTGTGCGCCGGAAAGAACGCTGACTTCAGGCCGAACGACGCGACAAGCAGGAGGAACGTCACGTTGCGGGTCATGCCCGGACTGTGGAGCGCGACCGCGAATTGGCTGAAATCAAAGGAGTGCGTCTGGCTGAACAGCACGAGAAACGCGGTGATGAGGAAGAGGACGCCGAGATGGGTCGAGACGAGGTAGTTGAATCCGGCGAAGCGCACCTTCTGGTTGCGGTAGTCCCAAATCACCAGCAGCCAGGCCGCCAGCGCGGCGATCTCCCAGCCGAGGAGAAAACCCATGGCGTTCTCAACGGAGTAGATGATGAGGTAGGAGAGCGAAACGAAGTTCAGGAGCGCGTAGTGCACGCCAATGTTGCGGTCGCTCTGGAAATAGGGCCGAAGGTAGCCGTGGGCGTAGACCGCGCCGAGCAGCGTCAGCGGCATGGAAAACGCCAAAAAGAGCGCGCCAAGGCCGTCAATGCGCAGCAGGATCAGGTCGACCGGATAGGACCAGGTGAGCTCCGCGACAATGGCGGGCTGATGGCCCAGCACCGGACCAACAGCGGCGAGCACGAGGAACGTGGCGATGACCTGCGAAGCGATGCCAATCGCCGCGCGCTTGCTGTTACCCGGCACCGCGATGCACAGAAGCGCACCGAGCAGCAGACTGAGGGTCGCAACGTGCAGCAGCGGCATGGGCGCCTGAGGGGTGTGAATAGGCGGGCGGGCGGGTAAACGGCCGCAGGCTCGCGGTCCGAACGTAGTACCCGCGTCGGACGACGTCAATGCTTGCGCCCGGCCGGCACGGTGCGCGTCCACGACCGCCCGAGCAGCGCCACACTTGGACGCGCGCGCCAGGTTCGCGGACGGATGGGCAATGCAAAAACCGGGCGATGCGGCTATCCTCGGCGCCCCATCGCTTCAAGGCCCATCATGAACACGCCGCCACCCTGCCCATCTTGCGCCTCCGCCTTCACGTACGAAGACGGCGCCAACTTCGTCTGTCCGGAATGCGGCCACGAATGGCTTCAAGCCGCGCCCATCGCCGAGGACGCCCCCGCGCGCACCGTCAAGGACGCGTTTGGCACGGCGCTCACCGACGGCGACTCGATCACCATCATCAAGGACTTGAAGGTCAAGGGCTCCTCGCTCGTGGTCAAGGTTGGCACCAAAGTGCGCAACATCCGCCTCGTTGACGGCGACCACGACATCGACTGCAAGATCGACGGCATCGGCGCGATGGGCTTGAAGTCCGAGTTCGTCAAAAAGGCCTGAGCACGCGGCATCTGGCGATACCTCTGCAAGCGGAAATGCGCCACAATCACCAGACGCTGCCCAGCCTTGGGCCAAAGGTTCGCATGTTGACGCTCATTCTCCGCTGGCTCCTCGCGCTCGCCATGACCGGCGTCGGCGTCCTGCATTTCACCGATCCCAAGCCGTTTGTGCGCATCGTTCCGCCGTTCATGCCCAATCCGCTGGCGCTGGTCTACATCAGTGGTTTTTTTGAGATTCTGGGCGGCGTGGGACTCGTCGTGCCCATCGCGCTGACGCAGCGGATCGCCGCGTGGGGGCTTGTCGCGCTGTTCATCGCGGTCTTTCCGGCCAACATCAACATGGCGATGCACAAGCTGCCGCTGGGCAACAAGCCGATGCCGGATTGGGCGCTGTGGGCGCGGCTGCCGATGCAGGGCGTGCTCATCGCGTGGGCATGGTTCCTGGCGCGGAACGTGCCGTAGCCGGTAGCAGTTCCCCCGCGCCTGTGGCATCTTCTGGCACTGTTGGAGGCGATCCTGATGCGTACTTGCCTGCAATGTGGAAAGGAAACGGACGCGCTGCACTGCCCGACCGACGGCATGGCGACCGTCGTGCAAGGCGTGATGCCGGCGTCGGCAATCCTGCAGGAAGGAACGGTTTTTGCCGGGCGCTACCGGATCGTCGGCGTGCTGGGCCGCGGCGGCATGGGCGCGGTCTACGACGCGCAGCACACGGGCACCGGCCAGCCGGTCGCGATCAAGACGCTGCTGCTGGACAACGCGGGCGACGCCATGGCGGTGCGGCGTTTCTTCCAGGAAGCGCGGATGACGGCGGCGCTGCAGCATCCCAATACGGTGCGCGTGTTCGATTTTGGCCAGAGCGACGAGGGTATTTTCTACCTGGCGATGGAGCGGCTGCGCGGCGAGACGCTGGGCGACATGCAGCTGCGGCTGGACGCGCAAGTGCGGCCGATGACGCAGGAGGAAGCCGGGCGGATCGCGATCGACGTGCTGCGCAGCCTCGCGGAGGCGCACAAAGCCGGCCTCGTGCACCGCGACCTCAAGCCCGCGAACATCTACTTGCACGACATCGGCACCGGCGAGCACGTCGTCAAGGTGCTGGATTTCGGCATCGCCAAGAGCAATGACGCGCACCTGACCAAGACGGGCACGTCGATTGGGACGCCGTCCTACATGAGCCCGGAACAGGTGATGTCGGGCGTCGTGGACGGTCGCAGCGATCTGTACGCGCTGGGCGTGATTCTGTACGGCTGCGTCGCGGGCGTGCTGCCGTTCCAGGCCGATTCCAGCTACTCGATGATGATGAAGCACGTCGCCGAGCCGGCGCCGGACTTGAATGGCCTGCATTTGCCGGGAATCACGCCAGCGTTCGCGGCGGTCGTGCAGAAGGCGCTGGAGAAGAAGCCGGAGGATCGGTTTGCCGATGCCCAGGCGATGCGCGATGCGCTGGAGCGGGCGCTGAACGCGGGGCCGCCTGCCCGTGCCGTCGAGCCGCCGCCGCGCAAGGCTCCGCAAGCCAGTCCGGTTGTGACCAAGCCGACGCCTGCTGCGAAACCGCAGCGCAACGGCGCAGCGCTGGTGATTGTCGGCGCAGTCGCCGCGGTTACGGCGATGGCGGGCGTGGGCATCTGGTGGAGCTTGAGCCATCGCATGCAAAAAGCGGAGGCAGTTGCAGCGATCGCGAACGCCGTCATCGCCAAGGCTGAAGCCAACACGCCCGACGTTGTTGCGACGCCTGATGTGGCGGCCGCACCGACCCTGGACGTCTTTGTCGCGCCGCCACCCGCGCCAGCACCAGACGTGACCGCTGCGCCAGATTTGAGCGCTGCGCCGGTCGCCGCGGCGACGCCGGATGCGCAGGGTGCGCCGGACGTTGTGGCAGAGCCTGACACAGCGCCTGAAACGGATCTCGTGCCGGCCAAGGCGCCGCCCGCCCACGTTGCGCCGCCGCGCCCACATCCGCCCGCGCGGCCGCGTCCGCCCGTGGATCTGCGGGCGCCTGGGCACACCGATCGCGCGCCATCCAATGAGCGCGCGCCCGGCCGCTAACCTCAGTCATTGCCAGCACTCAGGAGTCAAACCGTGACCTGGATTCTCCCCTTGCCGCCGCAGCCTTTTCTCCACATCGCCGGCCATTCGGAGCTCTTTGCCGTCCGCCGCATCTGGTGCGTGGGGCGCAACTACGCCGCGCATGCCCGGGAGATGGGCGCTGACCCGGACCGCGAGCCGCCGTTCTTTTTTGCCAAGCCCGGCGACGCGATTGTGCCCGCGCTGGCCGATGGCGCGGTCACGGTCGCATACCCGCCGAAGACGACCAACCTGCACCATGAGGTTGAACTTGTCGTGGCGATTGGCCAAGGCGGCAGCAACATTGCCCGCGAGCAGGCGCTGGATCACGTTTTTGGCTACGGCGTGGGGCTCGATCTGACGCGGCGCGATTTGCAGGCCGCCGCCAAGAAGCTCGCGCAGCCGTGGGAAATGGCCAAGGGCTTTGACGCGTCGGCGCCCTGCTCCGCGCTGCTGCCCAAGGCGCAATGGCCCGACAAGAGCCCGCGCATTGAGCTGGACGTGAATGGCCAGCGCCGGCAGGAAGCCGGCCTCGACGAGCTGATTTGGCCGATCGCGGACGTCATCGCCTACCTGTCGCAGTTCGTCGCGCTCCAGCCGGGCGACGTGATCTTTACCGGCACGCCAGAAGGCGTCGCGCCGCTCGTGCCCGGTGACGTGGCGATCGCCAGCGTGACCGGACTGCCTGAATTGACTGTGCGGATCGCCGCTGCGGAGGCCGCATGAGCCAGGACAAGCACGTTCCGTACATCCCCTCGACCGTCAACATGCCGGAATTGACGGTGCGCGCGGTCATCGTCGGGACGCTGCTCGGCGTCGTCTTCGGCGCGTCGTCGCTGTACCTCGTGCTCAAGGTTGGCCTGACCGTCAGCGCGTCCATTCCGGTCGCCGTCATCTCGATCACGCTCTTTCGCCTGCTCAGCAAGCTCGGCTTCAAGGACGCGACGATCCTCGAGCACAACATCGTCCAAACCGCGGGATCGGCTGGCGAATCGATCGCGTTCGGCGTCGGCGTCACGATGCCCGCGATCCTGATCCTCGGTTTTGACCTGGAGGTCGTCCGCGTGACCTTGGTCGCCGTGCTCGGCGGCCTGCTGGGCATCCTGATGATGATTCCGCTGCGCCGCGCGCTCATCGTCGACCAGCATGAGACGCTGAAATACCCGGAAGGCACGGCGTGCGCGGAAGTGCTGAAGGCGGGCGCGTCGGAGGAGTCGCGCGCGCAGGCGAGCCCGGAGTACGCGACTGCGGACAATCCGGAAGCGGAAAAAGAGCGCGCGGCGGCGGGCCAGACCATCTTTGCCGGCTTCGCCATTGGCCTCATCTACAAGATCGCCAACGTCGCCGCCAAGCTGTGGAAGGACACGCCGGGCGTCACGTTCGGCAAGCCGCTGCTGGGCGGCTCGATCGCCGCGGAAATCTCGCCTGAATTGCTCGGCGTCGGCTACATCATCGGCCCCGTCGTCGGCTCGGTGATGTGCGCCGGCGGCGTCCTCGCCTACCTCGTGCTGATTCCGATGATCAAGTTCTTCGGCGACGGTCTGCCCCTTCCGCTCGCGCCCGGCACCATTCCGATCAGCCAGATGGACCCGCACCAGATCCGCAGCGCGTACGTCCTCTACATCGGCGCGGGCGCGGTCGCGGCGGGAGGCATCATCAGCCTCGGTCGCTCCTTGCCGCTCATTTGGCACGGCCTGCGCCAGGGCCTGACCGACCTGCGGCGCAGCGCGTCCGCCACCGCCACGGTCCTCCGCATCGACCAGGACCTGCCCATCAAGTGGGTCGGCATCGGCATCCTCGGTCTTCTCGCGGCGATCGTCGCCGCGCCGTCGCTGCACATGAACCTGCTGGGCGCCATCCTGATCGTGGTGTTCGGCTTTCTGTTTGTCACCGTATCCTCGCGTTTGACTGGCGAAATCGGCTCGTCGTCCAATCCGATTTCCGGCATGACGGTCGCCACGCTCCTGCTCACCTGCCTGACCTTCCTCCTGGTCGGCTGGACCGGCGGCACCTACTACGTCACCGCGCTTTCGGTCGGCGCCATCGTCTGCATCGCCGCTTCCAATGGCGGCACGACGTCCCAGGACCTGAAGACCGGCTATCTCATCGGCGCGACGCCGCGGCTCCAGCAGCTGGCGATCCTCGCGGGCGCGCTGGCGTCTGCCGTCTGCCTCGGACCGCTGCTGTTGACGCTGAACGACACGGCGACCGTCTACGTGCCGGTGACCTCGGAGCAGGTGGCGCCAGCCGCGGAGATGGGCGCGCCGGAAGCGCTGACGCACACGCAGGCCAAGGCCGATGGCGGCAAATATCGTTCATGGAATGTCACAAAGGATACAAACGGTTTGGCAGCAGGTCGTTATCTTGTAGATGACGCTGGCCACCCGAAATACCTCGTCGATCCGGGCATCAACGGCACGCATGACACGCGACCGGACGGCTCCAAAGTGCGGAAGTTTGAGGCGCCCAAGGCGACGCTCATGTCCTACATCATCAAGGGCATCCTCGATCGCCAGCTGCCGTGGGGCCTCGTCCTGTTTGGCGTGATGATCGCGGTCGTGCTGGAGTTGTCGGGCATCCCGTCGCTGGCGTTTGCGGTCGGCGTGTATCTGCCACTCTCGTCGTCGACGCCGATCTTCGTCGGCGGCATGATTCGCTGGCTCGTCGATCGCCGCCAGCGCAAGCTGCAGACGCGCGTGCTGACCGACGAAGAGGCCGCAGCCGCATCCGATCGCAGCCCCGGCGTACTCCTCTCCTCGGGCTACATCGCGGGCGGCGCGATCGCCGGCATCGTCATCGCGTTTCTTGCCGGCGTCATGGACAACGTTGACGCCGACCTGACCACTTGGGCCGAGCGCGCCAATCCGTTCTTTGCCGGCCCGGACAGCGACGCGCTGTCGATGCTGCCGTTCATCGTGATTGCGCTTGTGCTGTATCTGGCAGGCCGGCAGTCATCGCCACAGCCCACGCGAGATACGGCGCACTGACGCGCTCCGCCGGCAGCACCACCAACTCCGGCACGTCATAAGGGTGCACCGCCTGGAGCGCCGCCAGACAGCGGTCCAGCGCGTGTTGCGGCACCTTGACCAACAGCAGCGTCTCCGCCTCGCGTTGCACCGTCGCCTCAGCCTGCCCCGGCGCTTGCCAGCGATACGTACTCATCGCCCCCGGCAGCGCGCTCACGCACGCCGCGTGCTGCCCGGTCACGAGATGCGTCGCGATGGCGTCCGCGTGCTCCGGCGGACACGCCGTCAGGATCACGAACAGCTCGGTCATTTGGGCGAACTGCCAAAGACCTGGGCGGGCGTGAGGACCGGCTTGTCGGAGCCATTGTTCAAGCCCAGCGCGCCGCCCGCGTTGTTACCCCAGCACCAGACGCTGCCGTTCAGGCGGATGGCGCACGTGTGGGCATCGCCGGCGCCAATGCGGTACGCGCTGGTCATGCCGCTGACCGGCACGGGGCTCAGCGCATCGGTCTGGGTGCCGTCGCCGAGCTGGCCTGCGTCATTGCGGCCCCAGCAGGACATGCTGCCGGTGGCCGTGCGCGCGCACGCGTGGTTGAAGCCGGCGGTGATGTCAGTGACGTTGGCGACGCCGATGAGCACGGGCGTCGGCCCGCCGTTGTCGGACACGCCGGTCGCCAATTGGCCGCGACCGTTGGCGCCCCAGCACCAGACGCTGCCCGTGCCGCTGGCGAGCGCGCAGGAAAAGTCGTCGCCTGCCGCGACGGCGGTGATGTTGGCGAGCGTGCCGACCTGGACCGGCGTGCCGATGTCGTTGGTGTTGGTTTGGCCGCACTGGCCATCCTGGTTCTGGCCCCAGCAGAAGACGTTGCCATTTTGGACCGCGCAGGCGTGGGCGCTGCCCGCGGCGATGGCGGAGACTTTGGTCAGCGACACGACCTGCGTCGGCACCTTGGCGTTGTTCACCGCTAGGCCGAGGACGCCGCCGCCCAATTGCTGGTTGCCGTTGTCGCCCCAGCACCAGACGCGCTTGTTGGTCAGGAGTTCGCAGGCAAATGCCGCGCCGGCCGCGACGCGCGTGGGTGTGGCAGGCGACGTACTGGTGCTGACGACGTCAACGGGCGCGTTGCTCGGGCTCGTCGAGTTGTTGCCCAACTGGCCTGAGCCGTTGGCGCCCCAGCAGCGCGTCGTGTTTGTGGTGCCGCGAATCGCGCAGGTAAACGCTGAGCCGCAGTCCGTGTCCAGCACCGACGCCATGTTGCTGACGGCGACGGGATACGGTCGGCTGGTGTTGCCGCCGTCGCCCAATTGGCCCTGTTGATCGGCGCCCCAGCAGTTCTCGCCGCCGCCCCACGTGCGCACGCACGTATGCGCAGTGCCGCCGGAGATGCCGCTCAAGCCGGGGGGCGGCGCGGCGAAAGGCGTCATGCAAACGCCGGTGACGCAGATTTTGGGGCTGGCGGAGTTCGTGCAGGTCGTGCCATCGCCGACGTTGGTCGCCACGCAGCCGGTCTTGGTGTTGCAGGAGTCCGTCGTGCAGTTGTTGCCGTCGTCGCAGATGATCGGCGTGGAGACGCACGCACCGGACTTGGTGTCGCAACTGTCGGCCGTGCAGGCGTTGTTGTCATCACACGACTTGGCAGCGAACACGCAGCCGGTCGCCGCGGCGCAGGAGTCATTGGTGCACGGGTTGCCGTCATCGCAGACCACCTGGGCGAACGTGCAGTTGCCGTTTGCGAGGTCGCACGAGCCCGTGGCGCATTTGGTCGCCGAGACACACTGCGTCACGGCGCCGGATTGGCACGCGCCGTTCTGGCAGTTGTCGCCGGTCGTACACAGGTTGCCGTCGTCGCACGCGCCCGCCGCTGGGCTGGCGACACATTGGCCGCTCGTCGCGTCGCACACGTTGGACTGGCACACGATGGGCACGCAGCTGACCGCCAACCCGCTGACGCACGCGCCGCCCTGGCATTGGTCGCCGAGCGTGCACGCGTTGCCGTCGCTGCAAAGCGCGCTGTTTGGCGTCTTGGTGCAGCCAACCTGACTGTCGCACACGTCATCGGTGCAGATGTTGCCGTCGTCGCAGACCGTCGTGGGGCCGGCCGTGCACACGCCCGAGTCGCACGCGTCGCCCACCGTGCACACGCTGCCGTCCGCGTCGCAGCTGGTGCCCTTGGCGACGGCGGTCTGCAGGCATATCCCCGACGCGGGTGCGCAGGCGGTCACGACGCACGGGTTAGTGCTGGGCGCACAGGTGACGATGCTGGTCGGCTTGACCTGGCACTGGAACGGCACGGCGCTCGTGTCGCAGAACAGCGTGCCGTTGCACAAGTTGCCGTCTTCCTTGGCCTTGCAGTCGGCGTCTTGGGAGCACGCGCATTCGTTGATGCCCGGCGTGCATTGGCCGTTTTGGCAGGAGTCACTCAGCGTGCACGCATTGCCGTCGGTGCAGGTGCCGCTGTTGGGCAAATGGATGCAGCCAGCGGCGTTGTCGCACCCGTCGTCGGTGCACGGGTTGCCGTCGTCGCAGCCGCCGGACAGGAGCTTGCCGGTGCAGTTGCCGCCAGCGCACTGGACAAATTGAGTACACGCGTTGTTGTCGTTGCAGAGCGAGGCGTTGGGATCGTTGACGCAACCGCCCTTGGGCGTGCAACTGTCGTTGGTGCAGGGATTGCCGTCGTCGCAGACCACGCTGCCGCCGGAGCAGTTGCCAGCCAGGCACGCGTCGCCGGTTGTACAGGCGTTGCCGTCGTCGCACGGCGCGGCGTCGGACTTGAACGTGGATTCGCACGCGCCATCGGCGGGATCGCACAACACCGCGACGCACGCGCTGCCAACGCAGATCTTGCCGACGCCGATGCACGCGTCCTGGACGCAGACATCGTTGGCCGTGCACGCGCTGCCGTCGTCGCACGCGTTGCCGTCCAGCGTGGTGTGCGTGCAGTCGGCGGCGGCGGCGCAGAAATCCGTGGTGCACGGTTTGCCGTCATCGCACGTGCCTTCGTCGATGAGGCCGTCGCAATCGTTGTCCAACGTGTCGCAGACTTCTTCCATGGGCTTGGGCGCGCTGCACGCAGTGAGCACGTCCTCGTCGCACGAGCGCGTTCCGAGGCACTTGCCGACCAGCGCGCCGGTCTTGTCCACGCTGGGTTCATAGCAGCTCGTCGACAACTTCTTGTGCAAGGCGATGTTGCTGCACGTGCACTCGCCGATGCCGGTCGCGCCGTTGAGCGGAATCGGCACGCATTGGCCGGTCAGGAGCTGCTTGCCTTCGATCGACGTCATGAGCTTGCAGTCAAAGCCGCTCATGCACTCGTCCTGCGACGAGCATGGCGTGCCGCAGAAGTTGCCGGCTGGGCCAAAGTTGAGGCACGCGGCGTCTGGCTGGCCGGTGTACTTGCACGCTTCAGACGTCTGGCACGGGTCGCACAGCGTTTCCCAGGCCGAGACAAAGACCCAGTTCTGCTGCGTCGGACTGACGTCGACTGCTGCGCAGACCATGCTGTTGTCGTTGAAGGCTTGGCCTTTGAGGCACGGAATCGCGCAGGCCTTGCTGATCGCCGACGACGTGAAGTCGATGAGCGTTTCGCAAACGCCGCTGGCGCATTTGCTGCCACTTGTGCACGGACAGCCCGGTGCGGCGGGGCATGTCTGTGGCGCGTCGAGCACGAGGGCATCACCGTCGGCGCCATCCGGATCAACCGAGTCCGAGCCATCCGTTGCCGCGTCGCTGCCATCGGCCAGTGCGACGTCAGCATCGCCGTGCGCGTCTGTGTCGGCCGCTGCATCGCCGTCCGCAATCACTGCGGCATCGCCGTCGCTCAGGGAACTGTCCGCATCGGCGGCGGCAAGCTGCGCCAGAAGTTCATCGCGCGTCGCCAGATCGCCGAGACAGCCCGTCAGCAATAACGCGCACGCCCACGCGATGCCAATGGCGCGCGCCGTCTGTCGATGCTGGTTTGCCGTCCGCCACAACGCCATGTGCACCTGATACCCAAGAACGTCTGCTGGCCCCCGTGCACGGTAGCGACGGTCGGCGCCCGAATCGTCCCCTTCAGAACGACCCGCGCAGGCTCAGCATACCGCCTCCCGGCGCAGGAAACACGCTGACGGACGACTTTGGCGGCGTTTTTTCGTCACCATTGGCTCCCGAATACCACCAGTCCAGCACTGCCCACGCCGCCAGACCTGACGCAACAACCGCGCCAGTGATGGCAACCGCCTGAAATGTCTTGGCATCGCTGACGTGTCCTTGGTAACTCGTGACGTCATTCACATCGACGATCGTCAATTTCCGCGCTTGGTTGGCCTCATACAGCGCCTCACCATAAGCGCCGCCGGCGAGCACACCCACCGCAGCGGCGCTCGCGACCAACACCCAGGAGACCTTGCGGGTCTTCGGCGGCACGACCGTCGGCGTGGGCTCCACCGGCAGCTGCGCCGCACGCTCGCGTTCCAGCCGTTCGCGATCCAACCGTTCGCGTTCAGCGCGTTCCGCTTCCTGCTTGTTCCGCAACTCGGTGGCGACACGCTCGGCTTCCAAGCGCGCCGCCTCGGTCTTGATCGCCTCGTCTGCCGCCTGTTGCCGCAGGACACCTTCCATGCGCGCGATCCGCTCGTCCGCGTCGCGCTTGCCGTCCACGCCGACGTCCGGCAAATCGCGGTAATGCCTCAGCAATGCCACTGCCTCGCGGAAATTCAGGCCTTCTTCGTACGCGCGCGCCGCGTTGTACATGAGCGACGGTCGCTTGGAAATCGCGAACGCTTCCATGAACTTGGTTGAAGCTTTGTCAAAAAGGCCGGCCTTGAAAAAGACCTTGGCTTCCGTCGCGGCGGCTTCCGCCTTGCGCAATTCGGCGCCGTCAGGTGGCTCAGCTGCCCAACCTGGCGCGGCGGCCAACGCGCAGCAGAGACAACACAAAGCTGCGATCCAGCGCCGCGCTCGCAGGCACCCGTCGGCGAAACGGACGGCAGTGGCGAGGGCGGGGTCGACCATGCGGTTACGATACCAATGGCACGGTGTCGTGCAAAGAGCTTGGCCAACGATCCACGCGCAGTTCGTGGCGTTGGCAGTGGGCTTGTCTAGAATTTCTTGACGCACGCGGCGATGACGTCGGTCATGGCTCTGGGTTCCGGGAGCGTCGGAGGCGTCTCAAACGCGCGCTTGCTGAAGTCGAAGAAGTCCAGGAGCGGCCATGCATTGGCGTCGCGCGCCGTCATGGCCCCCAGGCCAAAGCGCGTCTGCAGCAGGCGGATGACTGAGGTGTTTTCCGTCGCAATATGCGATACATAGCCCGGCTTTGACCACGGCGAAATCACCAGCAGCGGGACGCGCACGCCCATGCCGTCGAACTCGCCTTTCACGTCCGTCGCCGTCAGTTGCGGCGCCATGTCGTCCGGCTTGCACGCGGGCGGCGGGACCGCGTGGTCGTAGAAACCGCCGTGCTCGTCGTAGGTCTGAATATGCGCTGAATCTTTCCAGTTCGGGCTGGCCATCAGCGCCGTGACGATCTTGTGCGTCCATTGCTCGCCCGTGTAAGGCGTGCCCGGCGGATGCTCGTCGTTGCGACCGCCGCCCGCCGTCGTGAACGACGGTTGGACAAACGACACCGCCGGCAGCGTGCCCGCCGCTGCGTCCTTGAAAAAATCGTCAACCGACAAGAGCCGCGCGGCATTGGCGTCCTGGGCGATGTAGTTCGGGTAGAGCATGAACTCGCTCAGGTCGGTCTTGTACACGCGCCAATCGGCGCCAGCCTGATCCAACTGCGCGAGAATCAACTGGTTCGGATGCGAGTCCATGACGTCCGCGGGCGGCAGCTTGTTGGCGGTCAGGCCAAAACTGGTCGCCGAAGCAAAGTACAGCCGGTTGATCCACGTGGGACCTTGCACCGAGCAATGGTGATTGTCTGAGATGCCGAACGCCTGCGCTGCGCCGTAGTAGAACAGCAAATCCGTGCCGTCGAAGTAGCCCATCGCGCGCGTGCCGTCCGGGTCGTTGGTCGTCACGAAGCCGTCCATCTTGCCGCCGTTGATCTGCTGGTGCGTCTTGGTCCAACCGTGCGCGACGTCGGCGATGCAAGCTTGAGCGGTGTGAAAGATCGGCACGGCCTTGCCCGTTGCGTCGGGATTGCTGGCACCGTCGGGGAAGCCGTCGACGTCCAGGCCAAACTTCTTGCCAGCGCCAAAATAGCTGTCAAATGAACGATTTTCCATCATGACGATGACGAAATGCTTGATGGGGATCGCGTCACCTACCGGCCATTCCTTGCCAATCGTGCGATCAGCCTTGTCGCCCGGGCCGAAAGCGCACCCGGTGCGCTGGCCAGCAGCGGTCGCTTCGTCGACGCGATCCTTGCAGGTGGCGGTCGCGGGTTCGCAGAACTGGCTGGCCGTACACGCCGCGCAGCCAGTGGCGGTCGCATCTTGCGCAACGTCGATGGCGGTGTCCGCAGCGGCATCGACGCCGTCGCTGGTCGTCCCTGCGCCGGTCGTTTTGCCGCCGCACGCCGCTGCCACAAGCGCCAAACCCAGCAAGAACCAAGAGACCTTACGCATCCATAACCTCCGGGGCCGCAATGGTAGCAGTATCCGCCGTGCGCGGGTAGGTCGCCGGAAAACGGTTGCACGGCGGATGCGCGCGTTTCACACTCGGAGCGGAGGTTGCCATGGCTGACGATGAACTGCCGATACCGCATGAAGAAGCCGAGGTGCCACAGCCGGACCCGGCGACGTACGCGATTCGGCGCGTGCGCGAAGTTGTTGCGGCGACGCAGCTGATCCAGCGCGAGCAACCGACGGACGCGCCCGAACCCGCGCCGAAGGCCAAGATCGATTGGCAGCTCCACGCTTGGTCAGGTCCGCGCAAGGGGGCACGGCGGCCGTTGGGGATGGCGGAAATGGGTGGACCGCAGCAGGCGCGGCCGAACGACGGGGCGCGCGCCGGGAAGTAGCAGCTACTCGACGTGGACGGAATCGCCGCTCACCCGCAGAAAATGGCGGATGTAGAGCGCGACGCCGGGCTTGAGGTGGTTGGCCGCGGCAAGGTGCTTGCGCGCGCCGTCGCGATCGCCCATCTGCATCGCCAATTCGCCAGAAAGATAGTGCGCCCAATGGTCGCCGGGATCGGCGTTCAGCAGATCCGCCAGCAAGCGTTTGGCGCGCTCCGGCGCAACGTGCTCGTGGACCATCAAGTCCGCTGCCAGCAAGCGTGCCGCCGCTGAACCGTTCTCATGCGCGATCCACGCGTCCAGCACGCGCTCCGCGCCCTGCCCGTCGCCCGCCTTGGCCAGACAACGGGCCTGCCAGAACACAAGGCCGGACAGCGTCGACGTCGGCGTCCCCGGCCACGCGACGAGCGCGCCGAACAGCTTGGCCGCGCGGCCCTGGTTCTGCGCCACGCGGCTGTCATAGCGACCGAGCCCCTGCGCCACGCCAATCAGCCGTTCCCGCACGTCTTCCGGCCATTTCTCCACCTGCGCCAACTGCGCCGGGTCGTCGAGGAAAGCGTGCAACTGCGACGCCGCCCCTTCACCGCGGTCGGTCGCAAGCTGCATCGCGAGGCACTCGGCATCGGCGATCAGGAGCGGCGCGGGGCGCGACGCGTCGAGAGGCCGGTCGTCCGCATTGGCGCAACCCTGCGGCGCCGGATTGGCGCGGGCCAGGGCTTGCGCAAGCGCGGCGCGGTAGGCGTCAGGGTGCTCAAATCCCTCAATCCGCGCGAATTCGCGCAATTCCCGACCTTCAGGCCGCAAGACGACGGTCGTGGGCAGGCCAAGAACGTGCAGGCGGCTCGCCACCGCGCCGCCCAGGGGCTGGTCAAAATCGAGGGCGACAAGCACGTGCTTCGCGACCAGCGCCCTGCCTTCATTGGTGTCCAGCACGCGGAACTGCAGCTCATTGCACGGCTGGCACCAATCCGCCTGCAGGAGCGCAATGACCGCGCCGTGCTTGGCAACCGCTTCCAGACGCGCTTGTTCCAGCAGGCGATCGGCGTCTTGCGGGCTTGCCACCGCGGGCGACGCGTTGGGCGACGCAACCGCGGCCACTTGCGCTTGCGATCCCCCACATGCCGTCAACGCCAAGGACGCCAGCGCTGCGGCAAGGGCGAGCGGCCGCTTGAGAAGCCATTGGGCACAGGACATGGAGCCTCCTTTCGGCGCGTTGAACTGCGCGCAAGCCTGCCAGAACCGCGAGCGCCCGCATAGCGCGCACGCGTGAGGCATGCGCACCCCACGCGCGGCGCCGCAGCTTGCCGTTCGCGGCGTGTCACACTAAAACCGTGCTGGGCGTTTTGCGCCTGACGTTCCGGAGTTGAGCCGCATGCCGACCCAAACGCGTGATTCTGCGGAGAAGCGTCGGCCGGTGCACGCGCACGCTATGCGCGACGAGGCCGCGGAGAAGGTGTCAGCGACGCCGATCCCGCCAGCGGAAAGCGGCGCAGTGACAGCGAATCGCCCGGCGAATTTGCCAGCGCTTGGCGGTTCCGGGCTGGATGTCGTCGGCGGTCTCGGCGGCAAGATCGCCACGGCGCAGGCCCAACAACGCGATCCTACGGCCGAGCTGGCGCGCGTCAAAGCGCTGCCCGCGGGCAGTCCAGAGCTGCTGAAATACATCAAGCCGGAGGCGTTGAGCGCGCAGATCCCGGAAGGACCGGGCGCGACGGGCAACGCGCAGCAAGCCGCGGCGGCATTGACGCCGCAAGCCGTGACGGCCGCGCCCGCGACGGTGGGGCCGAGCGTGCCGGCGGTGAATCCGGAGCTGGCGGGCGCGCCGGTGCCGAAGCCGGATCCGCAATTGGCGATGCCAGCGCCCGCCCCGGCGGAAGCGACGGCGGGCCAGACGCAAGCGCAGCGAACGCCCGCCCCCGCAGCAGCGCCGACGCCGGCCGCCGCACAGCCCGCGCCAACACCCATCGCCGCGCCGTCGCCGTTGGAGGCACCGCAAGCGAAGTCGGTTGCGACGCCGGCGGTCGTGGACGTGCGGCCGCCCCCCAGTGCGGAGTTGCCGGCGGCGGCGAACCGGACCCCAGATGCGGCACCACATGCCGCCGTTCCCCAACCCGCGCAAGGCGACACGCTGGCCGCGGCGCGATCAGCTGGCACACCGCCGCCGGTCGCACCTGCGACGGTTGCGGCTCCCGTCCATGCCGCCGTCGCCGCGCCAGCCAGCCACGAGACGCAAGCGCCAGTAGGTGCGGAGACCGCGATCGCCGATGTCCGATCCGCGGCCGTGGCAAGCACTGCGCCAGCCCAAGCACCGACGCAGACTGCGGCGGAACACGCAACGCCCGCAGTCACGGTGCCGCGCGCCGATGTGCGCGAAGTGGCGGTCGCGGCGACGGGCATGGAAGCAGCGCCAGTTGCCCATGCTGCGCCAACGCCCGCCCTGCCTGGCGTTGTGACCGCCAGCGCGCCCGGTCCGCAACCGACCGCGGCGCCAACGGCGCAGGCGGCAACGGCGCCACACGCAGCGACGGCAACTTCTGGAACGGTGGCCGAGAGTCCGGTTGCCCCTGTCGCCGGTCAGGCGCCGTCGCCAGCGCCGTCAACGCCCGCAGTGACGCCAGCTGGTGGGACCGTGCCGCAAGTCGCTGAGGCCACGGCTGATCACGGGTCGGCAGCGGCTCCGGTCGTCATGGCGCCTTCCGCGACGGACGCTCCCGCCGGGGCAATCACGCCCGCGGCAACCGTCGCTGCGGCGCACGCGGTTGGGTCGGCGGTCGCACCAGCGGCGGAAGCAGCGGAACCAGCAACAGCGCCCGCGGGATTTGCTGAACCAGAAGCGGCGCGCCCGGCTTTTGGCCAGACGCCGCTCGCGGATCAGCCTTATGGCGCGACGCCCGACGATGCGGCCGCGGCACACACGCCCGGGGCTGACGTGCGGCAGGTGCTGGGCACGGGCGCACCGCTGGCGGCTGGCGTGCGCGATCGCGCGGAACAGGCGCTGGGCGCGTCGCTCGCGGGCGTCCGCGTGCATGAAGGTGCGGGTGCGGAGACGCTGGCGGACCTGCACCGCGCCCGCGCGTTCGCCCAAGGTCGGGACATTGTCCTCGGCCAGGCCGCGCAACTGGCGGACGGCGAGAAGCAGACGATCCTCGCGGAGGAAGTCGTTCACGTTGTGCAGATGGGCGGTCGTTCGGCGGCGGATCGCGGGGCGACGGGCGTTTCGCAGGCCGGCGACAAGGAGGAGCAACAGGCGCGCGCGGCGACGGACAACGTGCTGGCGGGCGAGAAGGTGACGGGCATCGCCGAGGATCCTGCGCGCAAGGCGCTGTACCGCAATGATGGCCCAGCCGCGGCGCCGGCCGCGACGCCGCCCGAGCGGGTCCAATTGCTGCTGGCGGGCAAGACAATGCAGGTGCGGCTGCCGAAGCTGGCGGCTGGCACGCTCGAGCACATGGCGACGCTGGCGGATCCCGGCATTCCGGGCGTCAAGCTGGAGCGTCAAGCGCGCCTGCGGTTTTCGCCGACGACGGGGCAGTTCATCGGCGGAACTGCGTGGGCAGCCGTCGCGTTGGGCAAGACGGTGCGTGGCCAGTCGATGGCGCTGGCGATCGAAGCCGATGGCACAATGGCGAGCGCGCTGCCGCAAGTGGCGCTGACGGTCGGCGGACTTTTTGACGTCACGGGCCAGGCACGCATCGCCGCGACGGGCGCGGTGAGCACCGCACGGGTCGCCGCCGCTGACATTCGCCATCCCGCGCTGCAGAAATGGCTGACCACGGGCGCGCTGGACGTCCAGGTCGACAGCGCCGGCAAAGCCAACGGATCCGGAAGCTTTGGCCTGCGCGTCGATCCATTCGGCATCGGCACCCTGGCCGCGACGCTCAACGGCGATCAACTGACGGGCACGGCGAGCGTCACGGCCAAGACCGAGATCGCGCTCGGTCAGGGCGCGGCGGCCAAAGGCGGCACGCTCGCGGGTCAACTGAGCGGCACCGGCAAACTGGACTTGAGCGGCGCGCTCGGCCTGGACGTTCCGGCCATGGGCAAGGGCGTCGGCACGGCCAACGTGCAATGGTCCAGCGAGGGCGAGAAGCTGAACGGCAGCGCGAGCTACGCGGCCAAGAGCGCCGCGGCGTTTGGCAAACTGGCGCTGCGCAGCGCGGACGTGACGGGCGCCATCGTCGACAGCACTCTCGCCAAGGTCAGCGGCACGGGCGCGGGGACGTTTGACGGGACGTTCTCCGGCACCTTCCAGGGCGACTTCGAGCTGGCAAGGACCGCCGGCAGCTTCAGCCTGCAGGGGCCACTGGCGCAGCCCATCGTGCAAGGCGAGGCGACGGTCGAAAAAGGCGATGTGGGCGTGACGGTCGCGGCAGACGTGGTGACCGCAATCGCCGGACAAGCCGATTTTCGCCTGGGCGCGGAGATGGTCGGCAAGGCGGCGCTGCAGGTCGGCACGTCGCAGCAGGCGATTCAGGCGACGGCAACGGCCGCTCTCGTCGCGCCACGGCCGCTCGGCGACGTCACGGTCTCCAAAGGCGCGATGAGCCTGAAGGTGCTCGGCAGCGTCGTCGAGATCATTGGCGGCACGGTGGATTTTGCCTATCGCGACGCCGCCAACGGCATGCTCGGGCTCACGGCGAGCCCGGACGCGCGCAAGCTGAGCGGCGCGGGCACCGCCAAGTCGACGCGCGCGCAGACGTGGGGCGACATTGCCGTGCGTGCGGCCGAATTCGACGTCCACCTCACGGACAACGTTGCCGACAAAGCGCAGGGTCGCGCCGACATCGGCTGGGCGGGCATCGCCGAGGGCAAGATCGCTTTTGACGCGCTCAACGATTTCACCGCGATCAACGCAACGGCGACGGCGAAACTCATCAAGCCAGTAGCGCTGACCGCGCCGCTGCAGCTGCTGCCCGACGACAAAGCCGTGTTCAACGTGGCGTTTGAGGCGAGCCGCTTCAAGGAGCTGTCCGGCCGGTTCGCGTGGCAGCACGAAGGCTTCCGCGGCGAGGTGGCGACGGCCGCGCCGATCCAGGATCTGCACCAGCTGAGCGGCGAGGGCAAGACCGACGTCGGCGCACCCTTCCCCATCGCGACGACGGGCGGCCAGAAGCTGATGGCGCAGCCCGGCAGCACGTTGAACGGCACGCTGGAAGGCGGTCGCTTCACCGGCGTTGGCGGCACGCTGAACTGGCAGTACGCCAATTGGCTGGCCGGCGAGGCGCAGATCCCGAAGGCCACAACC